>NZ_JBWLKN010000012.1:0-241834 GCF_059026195.1 Streptomyces sp. A01
CCCCTTCTGACTGGCACGTTTGACGAAACGACCAACATACAGTAACGGGACGATTACACGTTGAACCGGAACTCCACCACGTCCCCGTCCTGCATGACGTAGTCCTTGCCTTCCATACGGGCCTTGCCCTTCGCGCGGGCCTCGGCGACCGAGCCGGTCGCCACCAGGTCCTCGAAGGAGATGACCTCCGCCTTGATGAAGCCCTTCTGGAAGTCGGTGTGGATCACACCGGCCGCCTCGGGGGCCGTCGCGCCCTTCTTGATGGTCCAGGCGCGGGCCTCCTTCGGGCCTGCCGTCAGGTACGTCTGGAGGCCGAGGGTGGCGAAGCCGACGCGGCCGAGGGTGGCGAGGCCGGGCTCTTCCTGGCCCATGGACTGGAGGAGTTCGAGGGCCTCGTCGTCGTCGAGTTCGATCAGTTCGGACTCGATCTTGGCGTTGAGGAAGATGGCCTCGGCCGGGGCGACGAGGGCGCGCTGCGCGTCCTTGAAGTCCTCGTCCACCAGCTCGTCCTCGTCCACGTTGAAGACGTAGAGGAACGGCTTGGTGGTGAGCAGGTGCAGCTCGTGCAGGAGCTTGCCGCGCTCGGTGCCCGCGGTGATGCCCGCCGAGAAGAGGGTCTGGCCGCTTTCGAGGATCTTCTGCGCCTCCTCGACCGCCGCCAGGACCGCGACCTTCTCCTTCTGGAGGCGGGATTCCTTCGTCAGGCGCGGGACGGCCTTCTCGACCGACTGGAGGTCGGCCAGGATCAGCTCGGTGTTGATCGTCTCGATGTCGTCCTTGGGCGAGACCTTGCCGTCCACGTGCACGACGTTCTCGTCCTGGAAGGCCCGGATGACCTGGCAGATCGCGTCCGACTCGCGGATGTTCGCCAGGAACTTGTTGCCCAGGCCCTCGCCTTCGGAGGCGCCGCGCACGATGCCCGCGATGTCGACGAAGTCGACCGTGGCGGGGATCTTGCGCGCGGAGGAGAAGATCTCGGCGAGGGTGGCGAGACGGGGGTCGGGGACGCCCACGACGCCGACGTTCGGCTCGATGGTGGCGAACGGGTAGTTGGCCGCCAGCACGTCGTTCTTGGTCAGGGCGTTGAAAAGGGTCGACTTGCCGACATTCGGCAGGCCGACGATTCCGATCGTGAGCGACACGTGGCGACTTCCCGTAGCGAGAATGTGAAAGGGACCAGGCCCTGGGCGGACCGGTCCACCAGTCTACGGGCCCGCTCCCTTCCCCTCTCCCCGCGCTCGGTTCTCGCTTCCGCGCGCGAGAGGTCGCACCCTGCCGCCCGGCGACAGGTCGCGCCCTGCCGCCCGAATGGGCGCAACCCGACGCCAACCGGGCGGACAATCGGTCGAACACACAGCCAAGGTGAGCCAAAGGGCGTGTCCATGGTCTGTACACGGCCAGGTGGCGACCTACGTTGGTGTCGTGGAACAACCCAGTACGCGTACGCCCCGACGCACGGCGCCGCCGCCCCGCCCCTCGGCGGACCGCCCCGGTGGCAGCGCCCCCCGCAGTGCTCCGGGCGGCGTTGACGCGGGCGAGAAAGCCACTGTCTACCGAGCGCGGCCCGCGAAGGCCCTGCCTCCGCCGCTGGCCGCCGCGCTGCGCAGGCTGCCCGAGCCGAAGCTGACCGGCCTCGGCACGGGGCTGCTGGCCACGGTCGCCATGCTCGTCACGGGCTGCCTGGACGCGCTGCTGCTGTCCGGTTCACCGGCCGCGTACGGTGTCCTCTTCTTCCTCGCGTGCGTCGCGTGCGGGCTGTGGGTGCGGCCCGCCGACCTGATCACCGCGCCGGTGAGCATGCCCATCGCGTACGCCGTCGGCCTGGTGCCGATCAGCGACGGCGAGGGGCTCGGCGGGCAGGCCATGGGCCTGGTGACCGCGCTGTCGCTGCACCCGGGCTGGCTGTACGCCGGGACCCTGCTGACCGGCGCGGTCGTCCTCGTGCGGCGCGTCGTGCTGGTGGGTCGGCGCCAGCGGACCAAGGAGAGGCAGCGGGAGCTGGGCCAGGGCCGGGGCCCGGCTCAAGCGCGGCCCCCCGAGCAGGACGCGGGCCCGGGCCGGCCGGCTACGGAACGGCCGCGCCTGCCACAGTCGCCGCCATCGCCGCGCCCACAATCCCCGCGTTGTTCTGCAGCTGAGCAGGCAAGATCTCGGCCCTGACGTCCTTGATCAGCGGCAGGAACTTCTCCGCTTTGCGGCTGACGCCGCCGCCGATGACGAACAGCTCGGGTGAGAACAGCATCTCCAGATGCGCGAGGTACTTCTGGACCCGGTGCGCCCAGTGCTGCCAGCTCAGGCCCTCGTCGTCCTTGGTCCGCGTCGAGGCGCGCTTCTCCGCTTCGTACCCGTGCAGTTCCAGGTGACCGAGCTCGGTGTTGGGTACGAGCCGCCCGCCGGTGAAGATCGCGCTGCCGATCCCCGTGCCGAGGGTGAGCACGATCACCGTGCCGGTGCGCCCACGGCCGGCGCCGAACCGCATCTCCGCGATGCCCGCCGCGTCCGCGTCGTTGACCAGCGTGACCGGCGCGCTCAGCCGTTTCGCGAGCAGCCCGGCCGCGTCAAGACCGATCCAGCCCGTGTCCACGTTCGCGGCCGTACGGGTCGTACCGCCGACCACCACTCCCGGGTAGGTCACTCCGACCGGCCCGTGCCAGCCGAAGTGCCCGACCACCTCGCACACACTGGCCATCACGGCTTCGGGCGTCGCCGGGCGCGGGGTCAGCATCTTGTGCCGCTCCGCCGCCAGCTCGCCGCGCTCCAGGTCCACCGGGGCGCCCTTGATCCCCGACCCGCCGATGTCCACACCGAATACGTTCATGGACACCACGCTAGAGCCGGGCGGGACCGTACACCCCTCGGACGGCGAAGGACGGAGAAGGGCCGTGAACGGCGGAGGAGTCGAAAGAGACTTCGCTTGAGGAACTCCAAGGGCTCGTTCCCGGTCGGGCCCGCGCCACCGGCCGCCACCGGCCGCCGCCGGCACCGGCGCTTCCCGCCGAACCCCGTCAGGGGCCGGCGGCCGGCCGGCGGACCACTCGGAGCGCTACTCGGCGGGCGGCTGCGAGGCAGCGGCCGCCGCCTCGGCGCGCAGGTCCCGGCGCAGCTCCTTGGGCAGGGAGAACGTGATGCTCTCCTTCATCGGCTGTACGACCTCGACGTCGGCGAACCCGCGCTCGGCCAGCCACTCCACGACGCCCTCGACCAGCACGTCCGGCACGGACGCACCCGAGGTGACACCGACGGTGCGCACGCCCTCAAGCCACGCCTCGTCGATCTCGCTCGCGTAGTCGACCAGGTGCCCGGCCTTGGCTCCGGCGCCCAGGGCGACCTCGACCAGCCGCACCGAGTTGGAGGAGTTCTTCGAGCCGACGACGATCACGAGGTCGGAATCGGCCGCGATTTCCTTCACCGCGATCTGCCGGTTCTGCGTGGCGTAGCAGATGTCATCGCTCGGCGGGCTGATGAGCTGCGGGAACTTCTCCTTGAGCGCGTCGACCGTCTCCATCGTCTCGTCGACGGACAGCGTCGTCTGGGAGAGCCAGACGACCTTGGACTCGTCGCGGACCTCGACGTTCTTCACGTCGTCAGGGCCGTCGACCAGCGTGACGTGGTCGGGCGCCTCGCCACTCGTGCCGATGACCTCCTCGTGGCCCTCGTGGCCGATGAGGAGGATGTCGTAGTCGTCGTTCGCGAAACGGACGGCTTCCTTGTGGACCTTGGTGACCAGCGGGCAGGTCGCGTCGATCGTCGCGAGTTGCCGCCGTGCGGCCTCCTCGTGGACGACCGGCGCGACGCCGTGCGCGGAGAAGATCACGATGGAGCCCTCGGGCACTTCCTCCGTCTCCTCGACGAAGATCGCGCCCTTCTTCTCCAGTGTCCGCACGACGTACTTGTTGTGGACGATTTCCTTGCGCACATAGATCGGTGCGCCGTACTGCTCCAGGGCCTTTTCGACGGCGATCACGGCTCGATCCACACCCGCGCAGTATCCGCGTGGCGCTGCGAGCAGGACCCGGCGGGTGTCACGCGAAGCGTCTCCGCTCGGGGCGGTGGCGGGCGACGGGCTGGGCGTTGCAGTCATGCCGACCATGGTACGGCCGTGGCGCAACGCGGAAAGGTCCCTCTGGTGGACGACACTGAGGCGAGGCTCAAAGAGGAGGCATGAGCAGGCATGACGGCCACCGGCCCGACGAGCGCGGATGCCACGCTGCGACGCACACTCACCTTCCGTGACCTGGTCGTATACGGTCTCTTGTTCATCGCGCCGATGGCTCCCGTTGGCGTCTTCGGGGCGCTCGACGCGAAGTCGCACGGCGCCGTCGCGCTGGTCTATCTCGTCGCGACGGTGGCGATGGCCTTCACGGCGTACTCGTACGCGCAGATGGTCCGCGTCGCCCCCCGGGCCGGCTCGGTCTTCACGTACGCGCGCGTGGGGCTCGGCGAGGGGCCCGGCTTCATCGCCGGGTGGATGGCCATGCTCGACTACCTGCTGATCCCCGCCGTCGCCTACCTCTTCTCCGGCATTGCCATGGAGGAGCTGGTGCCGTCCGTCGACCGGTGAGTGTGGACGACCATCGCCGTGGTGGTGACCACCGGGCTGAACCTGTGGGGTGTGCGGGCGGCGGCACTGGTCGGCTTCCTCGTGCTGGCGATGGAGATCGTGGTGCTGCTGATCTTCGTTGTCGCGGCCGTCGCCGAGCTGGTGGCGAACGGCGCGCAGCGCGACTGGCTGTCGCCACTGACCGGGCAGAGCGGGTTCACGATCACGGCCGTGTTCAGCGCGGTGTCCGTCGCCGTGCTCTCCTACCTCGGCTTCGACGCCATCGCCTCGTTCGCCGAGGAGGCGCTCGACGACCCACGCGGCACGCCGCCGGGCAAGGGCAGCGGCTGGCGAAGTGCGGCCGGTCCGGCGCGCGTCGCGCACGCCGTGCTGACCTGCCTGGCGGTGGCCGGTGTCCTCTTCGTCGTCCAGACGTATCTGGCAGCCCTGCTCGCCCCGATGTCCTCGGCCGAGCTGGCCGACAAGCCCGCGGGCCAGGGTTCCGCCTTCTACGACACGGTCGACCACTCGATCGGCACCTGGCTGCATGACCTGGTCGCGGTGAGCAAGGCGATCGGCGCGGCCTTCGCCGCGCTCGCCGGACAGGCGGCGGCGGGACGGCTGCTGTTCGCCATGGCGCGCGACCGGCGGCTGCCCGGCGCGGTGGCGAAGGTGGACACGCACAGCGGGGTGCCGCGGCGGGCGCTGCTCAGCGCCGCCGTCATCACCCTGATCGCCGCGGTGTGGGCGGCCCGCCGCGACGACGGCCTCGACCGCCTGGTGTCGGTGGTCGACGTCGGCGCGCTGACGGCGTTCGCGCTGCTGCACGCGTCGGTCATCGGCTGGTTCTGGGTACGGAAGCGGGCCGAGGTGCCGAGCGTGCTCCGGCATGTGCTGGTGCCGCTGGTCGGCATGGGCATCGTCGTCGCCGTGATCGTCGAGGCGTCGGACACGGCGCAGCGGATCGGCGCGATCTGGCTGGCGGTGGGTCTGGTGGTGCTGGCCGCGCAGTGGCGGGGCCGGGCGGGCAAGTCCCCGGGCTAGGCCCTGCCCGGCGGACCGTGCTGGGAGCCCCTGTCCGGGCGTCTGTGCGGGCGTCTGTGCGTGCCCCTGTCCGTGCTTCGCGGACTGCGGGTGCGTCGTGGCTGGTCGCGCAGTTCCCCCATGCCCCTGACGGGCACGTCCCTTCGCTGGGCGAGAGCTGCTTCCCCGGGGCGTGGCTGCTTGCGAAGCCCATACACGGCCTCGATGCCGGGTACGCATGATCCGCCGGAGACACGACGCGGCCGCTCCCCGCCCGGCCATCACTGCGCGCCCCGCGCTCGCGGAGACCTGGAGGGCGAACGGGCCCCCGCTGTCGGTGGGCGCCGCTGTCGGTGGGCGCCGCTACGCTCATCGGCATGGCTGTGAACACATCGCCCGAGACGCCGATCGCAGTCGGCGAAGTGTCCCGGCTGATCGGGGGCTGGATCGACCGGCTGGGCGCGGTCTGGGTCGAGGGCCAGATCACGCAGCTCTCGCGGCGGCCGGGCGCGGGGGTGGTGTTCCTGACGCTGCGCGACCCGTCGTACGACATCTCCCTGAGTGTGACGTGCTTCCGTTCCGTCTTCGAGCAGGTCGCCGACAGCGTCACCGAGGGCGCCCGCGTCATCGTGCACGCCAAGCCGGAGTGGTACGCGCCGCGCGGGCAGCTCTCGCTGCGTGCCGCCGAGATCCGGCCGGTGGGCGTCGGCGAACTGCTCGCGAGGCTGGAGCGGCTGAAGAAGTCGCTCGCCGCCGAGGGCCTGTTCGCCGCCGACCGCAAGCGCCCGCTGCCCTTCCTCCCCCAGCTGATCGGCCTGGTCTGCGGCCGGGCCTCGGCCGCCGAGCGTGACGTGCTGGAGAACGCGCGGCTGCGCTGGCCCGCCGTCCGGTTCGAGGTCCGCAACGTTCCGGTGCAGGGAGTGCACGCGGTGCCGCAGGTGATCGAGGCGGTGAAGGAGCTGGACGCGCTGCCCGAGATCGATGTGATCGTGGTGGCGCGCGGCGGCGGCAGTGTGGAGGATCTGCTGCCGTTCTCGGACGAGCAGCTGATACGAGCCGTGGCCGCCTGCCGGACCCCGGTGGTCTCAGCGATCGGCCACGAACCGGACTCGCCGCTTCTGGACCTGGTCGCCGATGTCCGTGCCTCCACTCCCACCGACGCGGCGAAGAAGGTCGTGCCGGACGTCGGCGAGGAGCTGACCCGGGTCCAGCATCTGCGGGAGCGTGCGCTGCGCGCGGTCAACGGGCAGCTCGACCGGGAGGAGCGCGGCCTCGCGGCGGCTCTGGCCAGACCGTGCATACAGCGGCCGCATCGCATGGTCGATGAGCGCGCGGAGCAAGTGAGCGCGCTGCTCCACCGCAGTCGCCGCACGATCGGGCATCTGCTGGACCGCGCCGACTCGGAGCTGTCGCACACCCGCGCCCGGGTTGTGGCGCTCTCCCCTGCCGCGACCCTGCGGCGCGGCTACGCGGTGCTCCAGCACGCGAACGGCTCGGTCGTACGCTCCGCGGGCGAGGTGGCCGACGCGGAGCGACTGCGGGCCCGGGTGGCGGAGGGCGAGTTCACCGTGATCGCGGAGACGGCCGGGCGGAGTGGCGGCGAGGAGTGACAGCGGGCGCGGTGAGGCGCGCGGGCCGGAGGTGCGGAGCCCGGCTGGAGCTGACCCGAGCTGAGACCGACCCGAACTGGAACTGGAACTGGAACTGGAACCGGTGAAGGTCCCGCCCCGGGCGGGCTGACGCGCCATACCGGCGTGACGTCATTGTCGTACCGCGACCCTAGGCTGGAGGCATGGTGAAGACAGGCGAGAAGACCGCCGAGACCGCGCTCGGGTACGAGCAGGCGCGGGACGAGTTGGTCGAGGTGGTGCGGCGGCTGGAGGCGGGCGGCACCACGCTGGAGGAATCGCTCGCCCTGTGGGAGCGCGGCGAGGAGCTGGCGAAGGTGTGCCGTCGCTGGCTGGACGGCGCGCGGCTGCGGCTCGACGCGGCACTGGCCGAGGACTCGGAGCCCGACGAGGACGCTGCCGCCACCGAGGACTGAGCCCGACCTCGGGACCGGGCCCGCCAGCTGGATCGGCTCCGATCCCGGCTCCGGCTCCTGCTCCGGGTTCCGGCTCCGGTTCGGACTCCCGCTCCGGCTCTGTGGCAGGTCGGGCCAGAACGGGCCAGGCCGTCCCCCTCCCGGAGCGGGCCCGGCGGGGACCCGGGCCCCGTCGCGGCCCAGGCGAGCCAAGGGGTCCACATGATGCCGTACGTGAAGTGGAGCACCCTCTTCCCGTTTTAGTTGAAGGTTAATCTAAATCGCGTACAGTGGAACGTGCCAGCCCGAACGCGTGCCCCTGAACGGCACAGACAACGCAGAAGGTATGCCATGACTCTCGCCCTCGACACGACCGCACAGGACCTGCTGTTCCGTGAGGCTCGTACCGCCAACACGTTCACCGACGAGCCGGTGACCGATGAGCAGATCGAGGCCGTGTACGACCTCGTCAAGTACGCCCCCACGGCGTTCAACATGTCGCCGCTGCGCGTACTGCTGGTCCGCTCCCCGGAGGCTCGTGAGCGTCTGGTCTCCCACATGGCCGAGGGCAACCAGCCGAAGACCGCCAGCGCGCCGCTGGTCGCCGTCCTCGCCGTGGACCACGAGTTCCACGAGGAGCTGCCGAAGCTCTTCCCGCACGCCCCCGGCATCAAGGACGCCTTCTTCTCCGAGCGCCCGGCGCGCGAGCGGGCCGGCACGTTCAACGCCGCGCTCCAGATCGGCTACTTCATCGTCGGCGTCCGCGCCGCGGGCCTCGCCGCCGGGCCGATGACCGGCTTCGACGCCGAGGGCCTGGGCAAGGAGTTCTTCGGCGACGGCGACCACACCGTGCTGGCCGTGGTGAACCTGGGCAAGCCGGGCCCGGACGCGTTCCGCGACCGCTCCCCCCGCCTGGCCTTCGACGAGGTCATCACCACCGTCTGACGCCCGTCCCGCGCGCGGGCCGCGACATCCTGGCACGCATCACCGCGCCCCGTGTCCCCAGTCGAGCTGGGACACGGGGCGCGGGTGCTCGGCTGACAGCCATCCAGCGGTCCGGCTGTCCGGCCGACCGGCTGTTCAGCATCCAGGGCGGCGACTGACCGCTGCCGCTACGGCTTGGCCGGAGTGCTCTCTTCGGGCTTGGCCGGCTTCTCCGGCTTGGTCGGCTTCTCAGCCGTGGGCGCGGGCGTGGCGCTCTGCACGGGCGGCGGCACGCTGCCCTTCTTCGCCTTGAGCGCGGCGACCATCCGTACGAGGTCGCGCTCCGGGGCCGTGCCGGTGACGATCGTCGTCACGCCGGGCTCCGTGCGTACCAACCCGTCGTACTTCTCGCCCTCGTACCGGGTCCACTTCTTGCCTTCGACCTCGCGCGAGCCGCCGGTCTTCTTCGCGCTGTGGGTGACGTCGGCGACGTAGCGGCGCACGTTCTCGGTGTCGCTCTGCTCGACGCCGACGTACTCCTTGTCCGGGGTCAGGTAGCCGAGGTGCCAGACGGCGCCCGCCTTGGTCTGACCGCGGTAGGAGACGGACGTCGCGCGCCAGCCCTCCGGCAGCCCCACGGGAGCCGCTATCGCGTACGGAGCGGCACGGCGCGCCGTGTCCACGGCGACGCGGGTGTCGACCGTCTTGATCGGGTCCTTGCTGTCGTCGTGCGGAATGAAGACATAGATGACCGCCGCCACGATGCCGACGACACCGAGCGAGAGCACCATGTTCCGAACCGTCTGATTCTCACCACGCGTACCAGCCACCCCCCTATCGTCCCCCATGCCTGTGACGACCTTGACCCCGGCCCTGCCCTACGAGCGGAGCGGGCGCCCGCACGAAGGGGCGGGGCCGAACCGAGGCGACCGGGCCGCACCGGACCCGACGGGACCGGGGAGCCGGGGGACCGGCGGGACCGAGGGCACCTCGCCCTGCGGCGACCGCAGCAGCGGGACCACGGCCTGCCGCACGGCCGGGGCGGGCCTGACGTCGGCCCGCTGACGGGCCTTGACGGCGCTCATGCGTAGGGCCCACTGCTCATTTTCGCGACGTACCGATAAAGTCATGAGCACCCTCGCCCTCCTTGCCCCGCTTCGGGCTGGAGGGGTCCAACGGCCGTCGCCGTACAGAAAGGTGCGCTCCGATGACCGAGAATCATCTGCCCTCCCAACTCGAAGTCAGCCCCGAGGCACCCGACCGCAACCTCGCTCTGGAGCTGGTCCGGGTCACCGAGGCCGGCGCCATGGCATCCGGCCGCTGGGTCGGCCGCGGCGACAAGAACGGCGCTGACGGCGCCGCCGTGAAGGCCATGCGTTCGCTCGTCCACACCGTCTCGATGAACGGCGTCGTCGTCATCGGCGAGGGCGAGAAGGACGAGGCGCCGATGCTCTACAACGGCGAGCGGGTGGGCGATGGGACCGGCCCCGAGTGCGACGTCGCCGTGGACCCCGTGGACGGCACCACGCTCACCGCCAAAGGCATGGCCAACGCGGTGTCGGTGCTCGCGGTCGCCGAGCGCGGCTCGATGTTCGACCCGTCGGCCGTCTTCTACATGGACAAGCTCGTCACAGGACCGGAGGCCGCCGAGTTCGTCGACATCACGGCCCCGGCCGGGGTGAACATCCGCCGGGTCGCCAAGGCGAAGCGGTCCAGCCCCGAGGACGTCACCGTCGTCATCCTGGACCGGCCGCGGCACGACGGCATCGTCAAGGAGGTCCGCGAGGCGGGCGCCCGGATCAAGTTCATCTCCGACGGCGATGTCGCGGGCGCGATCATGGCCGTACGCGAGGGCACGGGCGTGGACCTGCTGCTCGGCATCGGCGGCACCCCGGAGGGGATCATCACGGCCTGCGCGATCAAGTGCCTGGGCGGCACGATCCAGACCAGGCTGTGGCCCAAGGACGAGGCGGAGAAGCAGCGCGCCCTGGACGCGGGCCACGATCTCGACCGCGTGCTGCAGACCGACGACCTGGTCAGCGGCGACAACGTGTTCTTCGTCGCGACCGGCATCACGGACGGCGACCTGCTGCGCGGCGTGCGCTACGGGGCGGAGACCGCCACGACGCAGTCGCTGGTCATGCGGTCCAAGTCGGGCACGATCCGGCAGATCGACTCGACCCACCAGCTGTCCAAGCTCCGCGCCTACGCGTCGGTGGACTTCGAGCGCGCCCGCTGACCTCCGGGCAGCACCGCATGCGTCACCGGCGCTGAGCGCGCCGCCGTTGTGACACCCAGGCCGGGCGACCCTGTGCGGCTCACCCAGCCACCCGCGTACGAACGGGCCGGGCCTCGCCGACCACTGGCGAGGCCCGGCCCGTTTTCGCCTTGAGCCCGTCGCCCCGACCGCTCTCAGGCACGGCTGGGCGTCGCCCCTCGGGCAGGCTGGGTGGGTAGGTGGCCGGGCTGCGGCCCGGGTCTGGTCGTGGCCCGTTCGGCTTCGGGCCCGGTTCGGCTTCGGGCCCGGTTCGGCTTCGGGCCCGGTTCGGGTGTGCGGTCGGCCGGGCTCCGGGTCCGGCCAGGCTTCTGGCTCGGCCCGCCTCAGCTTCCGACTATCGTCCCGCTCCGGCCGTGCGGTCGGCCGGGCTGCGGACTCGCGATGCCGGTGAGCGGTCAGCCGGCCGCCGCGATGCGCACCGCGCGCTGGAGCTCCGCCTCCCGGCGCCGACGGCGCGCCAGCACCACGCGCCGCTCCGCGGCCGTCAGGCCGCCCCACACCCCGTACGGCTCGGGCTGAAGCAGGGCGTGCTCCCGGCACTCGATCATGACCGGGCATCGTGCGCATACCCGCTTCGCGGCCTCTTCCCTGGACAGCCGGGCGGCAGTTGGCTCCTTGGAAGGCGCGAAGAACAAGCCAGCTTCATCCCGGCGGCACACCGCCTCCGAATGCCAGGGACCGGCCTGATCCCGAGCGTGATCACGCTGCGGGGGCACGGTGGCGTCCTGCAGGGGGTGATGCGGTTGCAGCACGGTCTACTCCTGACGACGGCTCCGGTTGGGTCACACCCTTGCCCGCCTCGCTGCGCACGACCATTCGCGCCCGCAGCCGTACGAGAGACGATGCACCAAGCTTTACCCGCTGTGCGCGGGCTTATGCACACCGTTGCCCTTTGCCGCCCGGCGTTCTACCCCTATCTCGCGGCACCTATCCCTTAAGCCCCGCTATGCCCCTCGCGCGTTCAGATTCTTCAGCCGTTTGCCCCGCTTGGGCTTGGCCTCGGCCCCGCCGAAGACCGCCAGGCCGCTGACGACGACCACGGGCGCCGACGGGTCCGCCGCCTCCTGGCTGGCGACGTCGAAGCCACCGAAGACGCCGGTGCCGGTCGTCCGCAGGGACACGTTCTCGGGGACCTTGATGTCCACCCCGCCGAAGATCGCGGTGACGTTGATGACGATCTCCTGCTGCTCGAAGACCGCCTCGGTCAGATCGATCTCGACGCCGCCGAACAGCGCGAACGCGTTCGTCCTGCGGCCCACCCGCCACCGCCCCTTGCGGGACGCGCCGCCGAAGACCGCGATCAGGTTGTCGGTGGCGGGGGCGCGCCGGGTGTCCGCGAGGTGCGCGGTGCCCGCCATGGCAGGGGCGGCCGACGCGGACCGTACGGGCAGGTCGCGGACGAAGATCTCCAGCTCGCCGCGCGTCTTGGCCTCGTACACCCCGCTGATCCGGTCGGCGTGCTCCTCGGCGGTCAGCCGTCCTTCGGCGAGCGCTTCGCGCAGGATGTCGGCGAAGCGGTCGCGGTCCGCGTCGGAGGCGCGAAGGCGCGCGTCTGCGCCGCCGTCGCCCGCCCAGGCGCCGTCGGCACCGGCGGCGCGGTCGGCACGGGCGCCGTCCGTGGGCGCCGCCCCGTGCGTGGCCGACGGCTCCCCCGCAGACTCCCGCACATGGTCGTATCCGGGCTTCTTCTCTGGCGCGCCCGTGGCCTTGGTCAACGAGGCCGGGGGCGCCGGCTGCTGTTCGTCCACGGGCTCAGCGTAGCGAAACGCGATAGATCGCGATAGCCCTACAAAGGGAGTGGCACTGCTCGGCGCACGAGCCCGGCAGCGCGGCCGACGAGCCGTAGGACCGGGGCGCGGCGGGAAGTGAGCCTGACCTCACAGCGGTGCGGCCGCGCCGCCGTTCTACTCTGGTGGGCGCCCCAGCTTCCGGCCGGGACGCACCTCTGTCACCGATGCCAGCGATAGTCCGCCGAGTGAGGAATGGCCGCGATGCCTGCTGCCCCCCGCCCATCACAACCCGAGTTCGCCTACACGGACCTGCTGCCCCTGGGCGCGGACACCACGCCGTACCGCCTGGTCACCGCCGAGGGTGTGAGCACCTTCGAGGCGGACGGGCGGACGTTCCTCAAGGTCGAGCCGGAGGCGCTGCGCAAGCTGGCCGCCGAGGCGATGCACGACATCTCGCACTACCTGCGACCGGCCCACCTCGCGCAGCTGCGCCGCATCCTGGACGACCCGGAGGCCAGCGCCAACGACCGGTTCGTAGCACTCGACCTGCTGAAGAACGCGAACATCGCGGCGGCGGGCGTGCTGCCGATGTGCCAGGACACCGGCACCGCCATCGTCATGGGCAAGCGCGGCCAGAACGTCCTGACCGAGGGCGGCGACGAGGCCGCTCTCTCGGGCGGCATCTTCGACGCGTACACCAAGCTCAATCTGCGCTACTCGCAGATGGCCCCGCTGACCATGTGGGACGAGCAGAACACCGGCACCAACCTCCCCGCGCAGATCGAGCTGTACGCGGCGGACGGCGACGCGTACAAGTTCCTGTTCATGGCCAAGGGCGGCGGCTCGGCCAACAAGTCCTTCCTCTACCAGGAGACGAAGGCGGTGCTGAACGAGGCATCGATGATGAAGTTCCTGGAGGAGAAGATCCGTTCGCTGGGGACGGCCGCCTGCCCGCCGTACCACCTGGCGATCGTCGTCGGCGGTACCAGCGCCGAGTACGCGCTGAAGACCGCCAAGTACGCCTCCGCGCACTACCTGGACGAGCTGCCCGCCGAGGGCTCGCCGACCGGGCACGGCTTCCGGGACAAGGAACTTGAGGAGAAGGTCTTCGAGCTGACCCAGAAGATCGGCATCGGCGCGCAGTTCGGCGGCAAGTACTTCTGCCACGACGTGCGCGTGGTGCGGCTGCCCCGGCACGGTGCTTCCTGCCCCGTCGCCATCGCCGTCTCCTGCTCCGCCGACCGGCAGGCGGTCGCGAAGATCACCGCCGAGGGCGTCTTCCTTGAGCAGCTGGAGACCGACCCGGCGCGCTTCCTGCCCGAGACCACCGAGGAAGAGCTGACCAAGGGCGCGGGCCCGGACCTCAGCGCGGTGGCCATCGACCTCAACCAGCCGATGGACGACATCCTCGCCGAGCTGACCAAGCACCCGGTCAAGACCCGGCTTTCGCTGACCGGCACGCTGGTCGTCGCCCGTGACATCGCGCACGCGAAGATCAAGGAGCGACTGGACGCGGGCGAGGGCATGCCGCAGTACCTCAAGGACCACCCGGTCTACTACGCGGGCCCGGCCAAGACCCCCGAGGGGTACGCGTCCGGGTCGTTCGGGCCGACGACGGCGGGGCGGATGGACGCCTACGTCGAGCAGTTCCAGGCCGCGGGCGGCTCGAAGGTGATGCTCGCCAAGGGCAACCGCTCCCAGCAGGTCACCGACGCCTGCGGCACGCACGGCGGCTTCTACCTCGGCTCCATCGGCGGCCCCGCCGCCCGCCTCGCCCAGGACTGCATCAAGAAGGTCGAGGTCCTCGAATACGAGGAGCTGGGCATGGAAGCGGTGTGGCGGATCGAGGTCGAGGACTTCCCGGCGTTCATCGTCGTGGACGACAAGGGCAACGACTTCTTCGTCGACCCGTCCCCGTCCCAGCCGTTCGTGACCAGCATCCCGGTCCGCCAGGGCAGCTGACCGGCCCGGCGACACGGCACGACTGAGCCCCCGGCGCGCGCCGGGGGCTCGGTGCTTTCCCGGCGGCGTCTCGGCGGCCGCCGCTGCCCTTCCATGATCAGCCGTGAGGTGCCCGGTCCGCCTCAGTGATCGATGTACGAGATTCCTCGAACGCCTGAGGTGGTTCGGCTTCACCCTCAGAAGTATTCAGGCCGCCTGTAAGTGAACCCCTATATCCGCCCGAAGGACGGACATAGGGGCACAGTTGACATGCCTACGCGAACCGCTGCCCAGCCGACCCGTCGCACTTCTGAAGTCGTACCCGGTCCTTCGCCGAGGCCAGTGTCAGGCACAGTCCCGCGGCCGCGGCCGGGCGGATCGTGCCGCTGTCGCTGACGAAGCGCTGGTTGGCGGCGCCGGAGCAGTTCCACAGCACCAGGGCCGCACCGGGCTCGTAGCGGCCGCCCGGTACGTCGAGGCAGCGGTCGTGGGTGAGCGCGGAGTGCACCGAGCCGCGTTGCGCGTCGTACCACCAGCGCTGGTTGCGCTGTTCGCCGCAGTCCCAGCCGCCGACGCCGGTGCCGTTGCGGCTGGCTGCCTCAAGCGCGTCCACACAGGTGCCGGTCGCCGCGTTCCGCAGCGGCCGGAACGCGTCGTCCCAGGCGCCTTCGCGCAGTACCGGTGTGTTCGTGCTGGCCGGGTCGGCGCAGCTGGCTTCGCGCCAGGCGGTGCCGTAGAGCTGGGTCAGGCAGGCGGCGAAGGCTCCGTGGCCGCGCTCGTTGGGGTGGAAGGACTGGCGCACCGAGTTGGAGTCGGGCGGGAAGGGGTTGGAGAGGTCCACGGACAGGCCGCGCGCCCAGCTCTGGTCCATGCAGACCTCGTGGCCGTGGAAGAGACGGGAGTTGTCGAGGAACACGGCGCCGGTGTTCCGCGCGGCCTCGCGCATGCCGCTGGCGAAGAGGGGGACGGCCGCGTCGCGGCCCCAGCCCGCGTCGGAGGTGTAACCGGCGCAGCCACCGGGGAGCTTGCCGGGGAAGTCCGGGTTGTCGGTGAAGTCGGGGCCGATGGGGCTCGGGTAGCCCATGACGACGAGCTGGTAGTCGCCGTCGGCGTAGCCCGCTTCGGTCATCACGGTGCGCAGGTCGCGTACGGTCCGCTCGACCTTGGGCACCAGCCGGTCCACCCGCTCCTGCCAGGTGGGCGCGTACTTCGGCTGGCAGGAGCCCTGGAGGAGGAACCAGCGGGTGACGCAGTCGGTGATGACCGGGCCGAACTGCAGGTCGTCGTTGGCCCCGGCGACCAGCACCACCATCTTGACCTTGGTGTTACGGGCCTTGATGGCGAGGTTGTCGCTCTGTACGAGCTCGTCCGGGTACTGCTTGGTGCCGCCGATGCGGATGTTCTCCGTGGAGGCGCCCGAGCAGGAGACGTTGTACGTGACGTCGGCGGGGATCGTGGTGCGGTGGATGGCGGAGTCCGGTGAGCGGTGGCACCAGTTGTCCGGGCCGTTGGTGCCCGGCTCGTACGTGCCGACGCCCTCGCCGGATATCTCGCTGTCGCCGAGTGAGACCAGGGCGGACCGCCGATCGTCCAGCGGGCGCTGCGCGGTGTCGCCGTACAGCTTCCTGGCTTCCGCCGCGCGGACCTTCTCCAGGCCGGGCGGCAGCGGAGCCGCCTCCCTGGCGGTGCCGGCCGCACCGCTCCCGGCCTTCGGCGGTTCCCCGGCCGCGGCCGGGGTGGCCGTCAGCCCGCCGAGCGCTGCCGCGAGTGCGGCGACAGCCGCGACGGTACATCGGACACCACGTCTTCTGCGTGTCATGGCGCTGCCTCTCCGACTCTCCGATTCCATGGTTACTCGCGGTATTTACGGGCAAGTAGGGTCGCTTGGGAACACCTGGAACCGGACAAACGCTGTGGCTTGGCAGGAGGTGGGTCGACGATGACCGAAGAGCAGTACCGGATCGAGCACGATTCGATGGGTGAGGTGCGGGTCCCGGCGCATGCCAAGTGGCGGGCGCAGACCCAGCGGGCGGTGGAGAACTTCCCCCTCTCGGGGCAGCGCCTTGAGCGGGCACACATCCAGGCACTCGCGCAGATCAAGGCGGCCGCCGCCACGGTCAACGCCGGGCTCGATGTGATCGACGGGGACGTCGCCGAGGCCATCGCGGACGCGGCGGCCGAGGTCGCCGACGGCGGGTGGGACGACCACTTCCCGGTGGACGTCTTCCAGACCGGCTCAGGCACCTCTTCCAACATGAACGCCAACGAGGTCATCGCGACTCTCGCGAGCGAGCGCCTGGGCCGCCCGGTGCACCCCAATGACCACGTCAACGCCAGTCAGTCCTCCAACGACGTCTTCCCGTCCTCCCTCCACATCGCCGCCACCGCCGCCGTCACCGGTGACCTGATTCCGGCACTCGGCCACCTCGCCGAGTCGCTGGAGCGCAAGGCGGAGGAGTTCGCCGAGGTGGTGAAGTCGGGCCGGACGCATCTGATGGACGCGACGCCGGTGACGCTGGGCCAGGAGTTCGGCGGTTACGCGGCGCAGATCCGGTACGGTGTCGAGCGGCTGCACGCCTCGCTGCCCCGGCTGGGTGAACTCCCGCTCGGCGGGACCGCCGTGGGCACCGGCATCAACACCCCGCCCGGCTTCGCCGCCGCCGTCATCGCCGAGGTCGTCCGTGCGACCGGGCTGCCGCTCTCCGAGGCCAGGAACCACTTCGAGGCGCAGGGCGCGCGGGACGGCCTGGTCGAGACCTCGGGCCAGCTCCGTACGATCGCGGTCGGCCTCACGAAGATCTGCAACGACCTGCGCTGGATGGCGTCGGGGCCGCGCACCGGGCTCGCCGAGATCAACCTCCCCGACCTCCAGCCCGGTTCCTCGATCATGCCCGGCAAGGTCAACCCGGTCATCCCTGAGGCGGTGCTGATGGTCGCCGCGCAGGTCACCGGCAACGACGCGACGGTGGCGGCGGCGGGCGCCGCGGGCAACTTCGAGCTGAACGTGATGCTCCCCGTCATCGCCAAGAACCTGCTGGAGGCCATCCGGCTGCTGGCGAACGCCTCCCGGCTGCTGGCCGACCGCACGGTGGACGGGATCACGGCCAACGTCGAGCGGGCCCGTGAGTACGCCGAGTCCTCGCCGTCCGTGGTGACCCCGCTCAACCGGTACATCGGGTACGAGGAGGCCGCGAAGGTCGCCAAGCGGTCGCTCGCGGAGCTGAAGACCATCCGTCAGGTCGTCCTGGAATCCGGCTATGTCGACCGCGGCCTGCTCACCCTGGAGCAGCTCGACGAGGCGCTGGACGTGCTGCGCATGACACACCCCTGACGACCGGGAGCCGCCGCGCCGCGACCGCCGCCCTGGTGCGGTGGCTGCGGCGCGGCTGCCCGCTTACCGGCGGGAACGGGCCGCGGCGGCACCAGGAAATGGGATACGTCACGGCGTGGCGGCCCGGGCGCCCCTAAGATCTGCTCATGACAGCGGACGCGGTGGAGACGAGGGGCCCGGCAGGCGCCGCCCACTGGGCGCCGGGAGAGCACATCCTGTGGCGCTACCGGGCCAACGCCTCCGAGAGCATCCACATCTGCCGCCCCGTCACCGTTGTCCAGGACACCGACGAGCTGCTGGCCGTCTGGCTCGCCGCCGGTACCGTGTGCGTCAAGCCGCAGCTCGCCGACGGCACCGCCGTCCACCTCGAACCGCTCGGCACCCGCTACACCAAGCCCCGCAGGACCGCCTTCTCCCGCTGGTTCGGCACCGGCGTGCTGAAACTCGCCCGGCCCAGCGACCCCTGGTCGGTGTGGCTGTTCTGGGACCGCGGCTGGCGGTTCAAGAACTGGTACGTGAATCTGGAGGAGCCGCGCGTCCGCTGGGGCAGGGGCATCGACTCGGAGGACCACTTCCTGGACATCGCGGTCTACCCGGACCACAGCTGGGAATGGAAGGACGAGGACGAGTTCGCGCAGGCGCAGCGCGCGGGCCTGATGCCCCCACGCCAGGCGGCACGTGTACGGGCCGCGGGCCAGGACGCTGTTGATCTCATCGACTCCTGGGGGGCACCATTCCGGGAGGGCTGGGAGGACTGGCGGCCGGACCCGAGATGGCTGGTACCGACCCTCCCGGCAGACTGGCACCGCACGCTGGCGCACCCAAGGTCACATGCCTCTTGATGTGCACCTGGGCTCCAAACGTAGGATCGTCCTCCGCAACTCTGCTCCGGCAGGAAACAATCAAACGCAACTCACGAACAAAGTACAGATTTTGACGTGCGGTCACAGAAGGGCGAGGTCGTGAGCGGTGACAGCTATGAGGGACACGAGGACTACGGCCGGTTGGAGATCGATCGCAGCGGACAAGCGGAAGCGTTCGACGCGATCGGTGACCGGTATGACGAGGCGTTTCCCCACAAGGAGGGGCAGCTCAGTTCCGGCCAGTGGCTCGCCGAGTCGCTGCCGCGGGGAGCACGCGTCCTCGACCTCGGCTGTGGCACCGGCCTGCCCACGGCGCGGCAGCTGGTGGACGCCGGGCACGACGTCCTCGGAATCGACATATCGCCCGGGATGCTCAAGCTGGCCCGCGACAACGTGCCGGGCGCGGCCTTCCAGCTGGCCGACATCGCCGCTCTGCGGCCCGGCGGCCGTTACGGCCCGGGCGGCAAGTCCGACCTCGGGCAGTTCGACGGCATCGCGGCCTTCTTCTCCCTGCTGATGCTGCCGCGCGTGGAGATCCCCCACGCCCTGCGCACCCTGAGGGGACTGCTCGCACCACAGGGCCTGCTGGCGCTGTCGATGGTCGAGGCGGACGTCGACGACTACACGATCCCGTTCCTGGGCAACTCGATCCGGGTAACCGGTTACCTGCGGGATGAATTGCGCCAGATCGTGCTCGACGCGGGTTTCGATGTCATCGCGGAGGACTCCCGCGCGTACGCCCCGGCCAGTACGGACGTACCGCCCGAGCTCCAGCTCTTCCTGCACTGCCGACGACGCGCCTGATCGGTGCGCCCAAGCGATACGGGCGTACGGCCCCGGACGGATGGAAACCCACGCGTGACGGAGCATCCCACCTCCCACGAGCACCGGCAGGCGGCCGCACCCGCGGCCGCCTCGGGCGCCGCCATGCCCGAGGACGCCCA
Organism: Streptomyces sp. A01; assembly: GCF_059026195.1. Classification (NCBI taxonomy): domain Bacteria; kingdom Bacillati; phylum Actinomycetota; class Actinomycetes; order Kitasatosporales; family Streptomycetaceae; genus Streptomyces; species Streptomyces sp. A01. The sequence continues at coordinate 19,598 of NZ_JBWLKN010000012.1, forward strand.
CGGCGCGGTCCCAGACCCCCGCACCGGACTGGGGCAGGGCCCCGGCCCGGCCGCCGGGCCCGAGCCAGGCCCTGACCACCGGCCACGCCCTGCCGGGCACGAGGCGGAACCGCACCACCTGGCACCACCCCCGGCCATACCGCCGAGCGGCCTGCCCGCCCCGCTGGGACGCCCGGCCGACGCGGCGGCGGGCCAGCGGCCCGTACCCGGCAAGCCGGCGCCCGAGGCACCGGTCACGGCCGCCGAGGCCGACGCCACCGCGCTGGCCGCCCGCGGCGGCGAACGGCTGCGCTACGTGGGCGCGGCGACCCGTCGCATCGCGCGCGGCATAGACCTCGACGAGATCGTGCTGGGCCTGTGCCGCGCCACCGTGCCCACCTTCGCCGACGCGATCCTCGTCTACCTCCGCGACCCGCTGCCCGTCGGCGACGAGCGCCCCGTGGACCCGGTGATACTGCGGCTGCGGCGCACCGACCGCATCCCGGAGGAGCCCGACACCGAAGGTGCCCGGCTGCCGCTGCTGCCCTCGGGCCCCGATCTGTCCCCGGCGCTCGGGGGCGGCCCCGCCGCCGAGCTGTGCGAGGTGCGGACGGGCGGCCCGCTGGCGGAGGTGCTGCGTGGCGTCAGGCCGCTGTTCGGCGACTCTGCGGCGGCCCGCGCGGCGCTGCCCGAACTGCTGGGCGACGGCCGCAGCGTGGCGATGGGGCACCGGACGATCCTGGCTCCGCTGCGCGGCCGCCGCCGGGTGACCGGGGCAGCCGTCTTCATCCGCCGCCCGGACCGGCCCTCCTTCGAGCGCGACGACCTGCTGGTCGCCGCGCAGCTGGCCACCCATACCGCGCTCGGTGTGGACAAGGCCGTGCTGTACGGGCGGGAGGTGTACATCGCCGATGAGCTCCAGCGCACGATGCTGCCCGACTCGCTCCCCCAGCCCACCGGGGTCCGGCTGGCCAGCCGGTACCTGCCCGCGGCCGAGACCGCCCGGGTCGGCGGTGACTGGTACGACGCGATCCCCCTGCCGGGCAACCGGGTCGCCCTCGTCGTCGGCGACGTCATGGGCCACTCCATGACGTCAGCGGCGATCATGGGCCAGCTGCGGACGACGGCGCAGACCCTCGCCGGGCTCGACCTGCCCCCGCAGGAGGTGCTGCACCACCTCGACGAGCAGGCGCAGCGCCTGGGCACCGACCGGATGGCCACCTGCCTGTACGCGGTCTACGACCCGGTCGCGCACCGCATCGTCATCGCCAACGCCGGGCATCCGCCACCGCTGCTGCTGCACCGCGGCGGCCGGGCCGAGGTGCTGCGGGTGCCGCCCGGCGCGCCGATCGGGGTCGGCGGGGTGGACTTCGAGGCCGTCGAGCTGGACGCCCCGGCGGGCGCGACGCTCATGCTGTACACCGACGGCCTGGTCGAGTCGCGGATACGGGATGTGTGGACCGGCATCGACCAGCTGCGCGAGCGGCTGTCCGAGACGGCCCGGCTGACCGGCCCGAATCCGCCGCCGCTTGAGGCCCTGTGCGACGAGGTGCTCGACATGCTCGGCCCGGGCGACCGTGACGACGACGTCGCGCTGCTGGCCGCCCGCTTCGAGGGCATCGCGCCGAGCGACGTGGCGTACTGGTTCCTCGACCCGAAGGCCCAGACGGCCGGCCAGGCCCGGCGGCTGGCCAGGCGCGCCCTGTCCCGCTGGGACCTGGAGGAGCTGACCGACGCGGTCGAACTGCTGGTCTCCGAGGTGGTCACGAACGCCGTGCGGTACGCCGAGCGCCCCATCACCCTGCGGCTGCTGCGTACGGACGTGCTGCGCTGCGAGGTCGGCGACGACGTGCCCCAGCTGCCCAGGCTGCGCCAGGCCCGGCCGTCCGACGAGGGTGGGCGCGGGCTGTACCTGGTGAACCGGATGGCCAGGCGCTGGGGCGCGACGCGGCTGAGCACGGGCAAGGTGGTGTGGTTCGAGCTGGCGATGCCGCCGCGCCCGGCGCCCGAGCGCGCCTGAGGCGACGCGGCGCAGGCACGGCACCGGGGTCTGACTCCGGGGTGCGGGGGCGGGCGGCTCGCCGTCCGCCCCCGACCACGTCCGCATCCCCACCGCGCCGCGCCGCGACCGCGTTCAACTCTGGACTCCGTCCAAGCTGTTGCCGACGCGCCGTCGCGGGAGTTGACTTGCGTCCGTGGACGTTGCGGACAGCACCTCACCTCGCGATGGGAGACGTTCCCGATGACCGACTCCGCACAGCACAGCCGGTACACCACGAACAACGCCGGCATCCCGGTGGAGAGCGACGAGCACTCACTGACCGTCAGTCCCGATGGACCGATCCTCCTCCAGGACCACTACCTCATCGAGAAGATGGCCCAGTTCAACCGGGAGCGGGTCCCCGAGCGCGTCGTGCACGCCAAGGGCGGTGGCGCGTACGGGACCTTCACGGTGACCAACGACGTCAGCCAGTTCACGAAGGCCGACCTCTTCCAGCCCGGCAAGAGCTGCGCGCTCCTCGCCCGCTTCTCCACCGTCGCCGGTGAGCAGGGCAGCCCGGACACCTGGCGCGACCCGCGCGGCTTCGCGCTGAAGTTCTACACCGAGCACGGCAACTACGACCTGGTCGGCAACAACACCCCGGTCTTCTTCGTACGCGACCCGATGAAGTTCCAGGACTTCATCCGCTCGCAGAAGCGCCACCCGGCGACAGGGCTGCGCGACAACGACATGCAGTGGGACTTCTGGACGCTCTCGCCCGAGTCGGCGCACATGGTCACCTGGCTGATGGGCGACCGGGGCGTACCGAAGACCTGGCGGCACATGAACGGCTACGGCTCGCACACCTACCTGTGGGTCAACGGTGGCGGCGAGAAGTTCTGGATCAAGTACCACATCAAGACCGACCAGGGCATCGAGTTCCTGACGCAGGACGAGGCCGACGCGCTGGCGGGCTCGGACGCCGACAAGCACCGGCGCGACCTCTACGAGTCCATCGCCTCCGGCGACGCCCCGTCGTGGACGATGTTCGTCCAGGTCATGCCGTTCGCGGACGCCCCGGACTACCGCTTCAACCCGTTCGACCTGACCAAGGTGTGGCCGCACGGCGACTACCCGCTGATCGAGGTCGGCCGGATGACGCTCGACAAGAACCCCGAGGACTACTTCGTCCACATCGAGCAGGCCGCGTTCGAGCCGTCGAACCTGGTGCCCGGCATCGGCCCGTCCCCGGACAAGATGCTGCTCGGACGCCTCTTCTCGTACCCCGACACACACCGGTACCGCATCGGCCCCAACTACGCGCAGCTCCCGCCCAACCGGCCGCGCGTACCGGTGTACTCCTACGCCAAGGACGGCCCGATGCGCTTCGAACCGAACCGGGTCGGCGCGGTCTACGCCCCGAACTCCCACGGCGGCCCCGCCGCCGACCCGCGGCGCTTCGGCGAGCCCGCGGGCTGGGCGACGGAGGGCGAGATGGTCCGCGAGGCGTACAAGCTGCGCGGCGCGGACGACGACTGGGGCCAGCCCGGCACCATGGTCCGCCAGGTCCTTGACGACGCGGCCCGCGACCGCCTGGTGCGCAACGTCTCCGGACACCTGCTGGGCGGGGTCAGCCGCCCGGTGCTCGACCGCGCCCTCCAGTACTGGCGCAGCATCGACAAGGAGGTCGGCGACCGGATCGCCACCACGGTCAACGGCGGCTGAGGCCGCTGCCGCCGCCGTGGCGGCTGGGTCCTGGGGTGCGCGCCCTACGCGCCGCGCGTGCCGCGCGTGACAGCGCTTGCGGCGGTGGCCGAGCCACCGCCGCCGGCGTCGTCGTTACTTGGGTTTCCTGCCCCGCGGATCATGCTGCGGCAGCAGCGTCGGATCGACGGTCGGGTCGCCGGTGGGGTCCGGACTCGTTGTCGTCGGGTCCGGGTCGGGGCTGGTCGTCGTCGGGTCCGGATCGGGGCTCGTCGTCGTCGGGTCCGGCGTCGGGCTGGTCGTCGTCGGGTCCGGCTTCGGTGACGAGGTGGTCGGGTCCGGCTTCGGCGGCGCGGTGGTCCTGGGCGGGGCGGTGGTCGGGCGGGGGGTCGGCGGGACGGCCGCGCCCATGTCGGTGTCTAGGTCGAACGCGGACGCGGAGTCGCCGCTCAGCGCCGCCTTCGTGTAGGCGGCCCAGATCTCCGCCGGGTACTCACCGCCGTTGACACGGCCGCCGCCGCCCGTGCCGCGCAGGCTGACCTGGTCGCCCTTCTTCACCTTGCCCTTGGTCTTGTCGGCCTCGCCGAACATGCCGACGGCGGTCACCAGGTCCGGGGTGTAGCCGACGAACCACGCCGACTTGTTGTCGTCCGAGGTGCCGGTCTTGCCCGCCATGGCCTGGCCCTCGGTGCGTACGACCGAGCCCGTGCCGTCGGCCACGACGCCGGTCAGGACGGAGGTCAGGGAATCGGCCGTGCCGCGGCTGATGACCTCGTCACCGATCGGGTCCGGCAGGTCGGCCTTGTCGTCGCGCTTCTCCGCCGACTTCACGATCGACGGCGTGACCTTCTTGCCGTGGTTGTCGAGTGTCGCGTACACCCCGGCCATGTCGAGCGGGCTGGCACCCATCACGCCGAGGGACATCGCGGGCCGTACGTCGAAGCCGCCCGCCTTGTCGTTCATGCCGAGATCGACCGCTGTCTGCTTGACCTTGTCGAGGCCGACGTCCACCGCCATCTGCGCGAAGACGGAGTTGACGGACTTGTTCATGGCCTTCTGCACGGAGATGGGGCCGTAGTCCCTGCCGTCCTCGTTGGGCGGCGCGAACGCGGTGTCGCTGTTCTCGACGGGCCGCTCGCTCGTGCCGTCGTAGACGGTGCTCGCCCTGATCGCTGTGCCGTCCTGCGTCCGCGCGTCGTTCTCCAGCGCGGAGGCGAGGATCAGCGGCTTGAAGGTGGAAGCGGGCTGGTAGTCCTCGCGGGTGGCGTTGTTGACGAAGTGCTTGGTGTAGTCCTCGCCGCCGTAGAGGGCGAGGACCTTGCCGGTCTTGGGGTCGACCGAGGCCGCGCCCGCCTGCGCGTCCCCGTCCACCGCGCGGGCCTTCGGGTCCAGGTCGTCGAGCAGTTCGCTCTTGACCGACTTCTCCAGCTCCCGCTGCTTGTCCCGGTCGATGTTGAGGGTGATGTCCCACCCTCCGGCGGCGACGAGGTCCTGCTCGTTCACGCCCGCCCGGATCAGCTCCTGCTCGGCGGCCCTGACCAGGTAGCCGCGCTGGCCGTCGAGCTCCGGTGTCGCCTTCGGCGGGTCGGGCTTGGCGAACTTCATGCGCTCGCGGTCGCCGGAGTCGAGCCAGCCCTGCTCGACCATGTTGTCCAGGACGTAGTTCCACCGCTGCTGGACCAGCCGCTTGCCGTTGGGGCCCGCCGCCTGCCAGTCGTACTGGCTGGGGGCCTGGAGGAGAGCCGCGAGGTACGCGCCCTCCTCGACCGTCAGCTTCTCTACTTCCTTGCCGTAGTAGGCGCGGGCCGCCGCCTGGATGCCGTACGCGCCGCGCCCGTAGTAGCTGGTGTTGATGTAGCCCTCAAGGATGTCGTCCTTGGACTTGCGCTGGTCCACCTTGAGGGAGATGACCAGTTCCCTCACCTTGCGGGAGACGGTCTGCTCCTGGGTGAGGTAGTAGTTCTTGACGTACTGCTGGGTGATGGTCGAGCCACCCTGTTTTCCCTTGCCGAGCAGGGTGTTGACGATGCCGCGAGTGGTGCCCTTGAGGTCGACGCCGGAGTCGCTGTAGAAGTTCTTGTTCTCGGCGGCGACGAAGGTGTGCTGCACGTCCTTGGGGACCTTCGACAGCTGGACGGACTCGCGGTTGATCTCACCGGTGCGGGCCATGACGGTGCCGTCGCTGTAGCGGTAGACATTGCTCTGGGCCTTGGCCGCCGCGTTGCCCGTGGGGACCTCGACGGTGAAGTAGAGCGCGGCGAAGGCGCCGATGCCGAGGGCGATCACGCCGAAGAAATAGGCGAGCAGCTTCTTCCAGGTGAAGAACCGGCGTATGCCGCTCTTCTTGCCGGCCGCCGCGGCCGGCTTCGTCCTCGTACGGCGGCCGCCCCTTGTGCGCGCCCGCCGCTCCTCAGCTCGACCCATCTCTCCCGCCGCTCCAGTCTTCGCCCCCCGAAAGCTCAGCTCATGAAGCTAACACCGCAACTGGCGCCAAAACCTCATCGATCAAGCTATTTCGGGACGTGACAATCAGCACCTGTTCCATGGGAACCGACGAACGAGAGGTGCGGAGGGTTGTTCCACCGGTTAAAGTGATATCACTTTGCTAGACGCGGACCGACCGATCCGCTGCCACCAGAACCGGGGGACACCATGTCCGGCACCTCACCACACAGCCCACGCACGACCGGCGACGCCGACCTGCCCGCGATGCCCGAACCCCACGTCCGCGAGATGCCCGCGCACAGCGTCAGCGGCGGACTCGCCCTGACGCTCGGCCTGCTCGGCCTGTGCGTGGGCGGCGGCGTCTTCGCCCTCGGAGTCGTGCTGGCCAAGGGCGGTTCCGCGGGGGGCGGAGCGGCCCTGATCGTCGCGGGCGTGCTGATCGCGATCTGCTCGTTCCTCGCCATGTGCGGGCTGAACATGGTCGCCCCCGGCGAGGCCAGGGTCGTCCAGCTCTTCGGCCGCTACCGGGGCACCATCCGTACCGACGGCCTGCGCTGGGTCAACCCGCTCACCAGCCGCGACAAGATCTCCACCCGGGTCCGCAACCACGAGACCGCCGTCCTGAAGGTCAACGACGCGTACGGCAACCCGATCGAGCTCGCCGCCGTCGTGGTCTGGAAGGTCGAGGACACCGCACAGGCGAAGTTCGAGGTGGACGACTTCCTGGAGTTCGTCTCCACCCAGACCGAGGCGGCCGTCCGGCACATCGCCATCGAGTACCCGTACGACGCGCACGACGAGGACGCCCTCTCGCTGCGCGGCAACGCCGAGGAGATCACCGAGAAGCTCGCCATCGAGCTGCACGCCCGGGTCGAGGCCGCGGGCGTACGGATCATCGAGTCCCGCTTCACGCACCTCGCCTACGCGCCGGAGATCGCCTCGGCGATGCTCCAGCGGCAGCAGGCGGGCGCCGTGGTCGCCGCCCGCAGGCAGATCGTGGACGGCGCGGTCGGCATGGTCGAGGACGCGCTGGCCCGCATCGCCGAGCGGGAGATCGTCGAACTGGACGAGGAGCGAAAAGCAGCCATGGTCAGCAACCTGCTGGTGGTGCTGTGCGGCGACCGCTCCCCGCAACCCGTGCTGAACACCGGCACCCTGTACCAGTGACCGAGGACACCCCCAGGCGACGGCCGCAGCAGCGCAAGCAGATGCTGCTGCGGCTGGACCCCGCCGTGCACGACGCACTGGCCCGCTGGGCGGGCGACGAACTGCGCAGCGCGAACGCGCAGATCGAGTTCCTGCTGCGCAAGGCGCTGGCCGACGCGGGCCGTCTGCCGAAGGACACCGGCGCGCTACCGCGCCGCGGCCGCCCCCCGAAGCCCGCGGGGAACGCCGGCCGGTCCGGCCCGGCCGCCGACGCGCCCGACGGCCCAGCCACCGCGCCCGCGGACGAGCACACCGACGATCCAGCCGACGGCTCAGCCGGCGGCGGGGTCCCCGGCCCAGCGGAGCCCACCGCCGGCTGACGCCGCTCCCCTCCCTCCGCTTACCGGACGACAACCCGGAATCCACCCGACCTCACCCCTTAACAACGCTTCTGACCTGCGCAAAGTCACTATTCCTCGTAGGTATACATCGCATGTATACCCATGGTGTAGAGTCCTCCGCATGTCAATCGGCCACACCCTTCTCGGACTCCTGGAGTCTGGTCCGCGCCACGGTTACGACCTCAAGCGGGCCTTCGACGAGCGCTTCGGTAACGACCGGCCCCTGCACTACGGCCAGGTCTACTCGACCATGTCCCGGCTGCTGAAGAACGGGCTCGTGGAGGTCGACGGCATAGAGACCGGCGGCGGCCCCGAGCGCAAGCGGTACGCCATCACCGACGCCGGGATCACCGACGTCGGCCAGTGGCTCGCCCAGCCCGAAAAGCCCGAGCCCTACCTCCAGTCGACCCTCTACACCAAGGTCGTCCTCGCGCTGCTCACCGGCCGCGACGCGGCCGACGTGCTCGACACCCAGCGCGCGGAGCACCTGCGGATGATGCGCGAACTCACCCAGCGCAAGCGCGGCGGCGATCTCGCCGACCAGCTCATCTGCGACCACGCGCTGTTCCATCTCGAAGCGGACCTGCGGTGGCTGGAACTCACCGCCGCCCGCCTCGACCAGCTCGGCAAGGCGGTCCTCGCATGACCCCCGCAGGTTCGCTGCTCGTCGCCAACGCGCTCCACAAGGCGTACGGGCCGACCCCCGCACTGGACGGCGCCGACTTCTCCATCCACCCCGGCGAGATCGTCGCGGTGATGGGTCCCTCCGGCTCCGGAAAGTCCACGCTGCTGCACTGCCTCGCCGGCATCGTGCGGCCCGACGCGGGCACCGTGACGTACGACGGCCGCGAGCTGTCGTCGATGCCGGACCGGCAGCGCAGCGCGCTGCGCCGTGGCGAGTTCGGCTTCGTCTTCCAGTTCGGCCAGCTCGTACCGGAGCTGACCTGCCTGGAGAACATCGCGCTGCCGCTGCGGCTGAACGGCGTCCGGCGCAAGGAGGCCGAGGAGCGCGCCGCCGAGTGGCTGGAGCGCCTTGAGGTCACGGACGTCCGCGGCAAGCGCCCCGGCGAGGTCTCCGGTGGACAGGGGCAGCGGGTCGCCGTCGCCCGCTCACTGGTGACCACCCCGCGCGTGCTCTTCGCCGACGAGCCGACCGGCGCGCTGGACTCGCTCAACGGCGAGCGCGTGATGGAGCTGCTGACCGACGCCGCCCGGGAGACCCGCGCCGCCGTCGTCCTGGTCACGCACGAGGCGCGGGTCGCCGCCTACTCCGACCGCGAGGTCGTCGTACGGGACGGCAAGGCACGGGACATGGCGGGCGTCGTATGACGCTGCTCAAGAGCGATGACACCACCCGCCGCCCGATACCGGACGCGCCCGGCGCCGACGGCCTGGCCTCCTGGGGGCGTGACCTCCTCCTCGGCGCGCGCTTCGCGGTCACCGGCGGACGGCAGGGCTGGACCCGCACCCTGCTGACCGCCTTCGGCGTCGGTCTCGGGGTGGCACTGCTGCTGGTGGCCGCCTCGGTGCCGAGCATCCTCGGCAACCGGGACGACCGCGGCCAGGCCCGCGCGGTGTACAGCACGACGGTCGAGCCCGCCGAGAACACCCTGCTCCACGCCTCAGCGGGCACCGAGTTCCACGACGACGAGATCACCGGTGCGCTCGTCCGCGCGGAGGGCCCCAAGGCCCCCGCCCCGCCCGGCGTCTCCAAGCTTCCGGGCCCGGGCGAGATGGTGGTCTCCCCCGCGCTCAAGGATCTCCTCGACGATCCCGGCAGCGCACTGCTGCGCGAACGGCTGAACAGCCGCGTCGTGGGCACCATCGGGGACGAGGGCCTGACGGGCCCGGCCGAACTGGTGTACGTGGCGGGCAGCGACACCCTCACCGAGAAGAACGCTCTCCGCATCGACCACTTCGGTAACGACAGCCCGTCGCCGCCGCTCAGCGCCGCGCTCGTCCTCCTCATCGTGATGACCTGCGTGGTCCTGCTGATGCCGGTCGCCATCTTCATCGGCACGGCCGTACGCTTCGGCGGCGAACAGCGCGACCGCAGGCTGGCCGCGCTGCGACTGGTCGGCGCGGACCTCTCCAGCACCGGCCGGATCGCCGCCGGTGAAGCCCTTGTCGGGTCGCTGCTGGGGCTCGCCGTCGGCTTCGGGATCTTCCTGACCGGACAGCGGTTCGTCGGCTCGGTCACGGTGTGGGACATCAACGTCTTCCCGTCCGACGTGTCGCCCCACCCCACGCTCGCCGCCGTGATCGCGCTGGCCGTCCCGGCCTGTGCCGTCCTGGTCACCCTGCTCGCGCTGCGCGGCATCACGATCGAACCCCTGGGCGTCGTACGCGACGCGGCCACCCGGCGGCGCCGGGTCTGGTGGCGGCTGCTGCTGCCCGCCATCGGCTTCGCCCTGCTGCTGCCCATGGCCGGCGAGGTCAGCTACGCCTCCGGCAGTGAACTCAACGTCTACCAGGTCGCCGCGGGCGCCGTGCTGGTGCTGTTCGGTGTGACGGCGCTGCTGCCGTGGCTGGTCGAGTGGTCCGTGGACCGCTTCGGGGGTGGATCGCTGCCCTGGCAGCTGGCCACCCGCAGGCTCCAGCTGAGCAGCGGCACGGCCGCTCGTACGGTCAGCGGCGTCACGGTCGCGGTGGCCGGGGCCATCGCGATCCAGATGCTCTTCGCCGGTGTGCAGAGCGAGTACACCGACTCCACCGGCCAGGACACCGACAGGGCGCAGATCGGCGTAAGCCGCTCCGTACGCGACGGCAGGGCGGCGACCGGCATGGTCAACGCGTTCCGCGAGACGCCGGGTGTACGCGGCGTGGTGGGCAGGGTCGAGACCACGCTGGGCAAGCCGGGCACGGACCGTGAGGACCCCAAGGCCCCGAGCGAGTCCCTCACCGTCGGCGACTGCGCGAGCCTGCGCCAGCTGGCGGAGATCGGCTCCTGCTCGGACGGCGACGTCTTCGTCAGCAGGTACGTCGGCTCGTACCCGTTCGCCAAGCCGGGGGCCCGGGTGGCCTTCACGCCCCCCGACTACCTGGCCGGTGAGAAGGAGCAGCTGTGGACCATCCCCGCCTCGGCCAAGACCGTCGGCGAGCGGACCGACCCGTCGGGCGGCGTGGTCCAGGGCGTCCTCGCCACTCCGAAGGCCGTGCCGGCGGGCGCCCTGCGCGATCCGTGGGTGCTGGTGGAGATGCGAACCGACCCGAAGCAGCCGGGCGCCGTCGAGCGCGTCCGCAACACGGCGATGCGGATCGACCCTGTCGCGCAGGTCATCACGTACACCGAGACCAAGCGCGATGAGCAGTTCGAAGGCATCCAGACCGGGCTGTTCGTCGGCGCGGGTGCGACGCTGCTCCTGATCGGGGCCAGCATGGTCGTGACGATGCTGGAGCAACTACGGGACCGCAAAAGGCTGCTGTCCGTGCTGGTCGCCTTCGGCACCCGGCGCTCCACCCTCGCCTGGTCGGTGCTGTGGCAGACCGCCGTGCCCGTGGTGCTCGGCCTCGCGCTGTCGGTGCTCGGCGGGCTCGGCCTCGGCTGGGTGCTGCTGCGGCTGGCCGATCGCCCGGTGGCCGACTGGACGTCGTTCCTGCCGATGGTCGGGATCGGCGCGGGTGTCATCGCCCTGGTGACACTCGTGAGTCTGCCGCCTCTGTGGCGGATGATGCGCCCGGAAGGTCTCCGCACGGAGTAGCCCCGGCGATCGCGCAGCCAACAACGGGCCCGGGCCCGGCCTGGTTCCCCTGGCCCCGCTGAACCTCGCGGACCAGGAGGGGACACCCTCACCCCCAGAGACCGGCCCCACCGGGACACCCACGCCCCTCAAGCGCCGGGCGGGCTGGACTTCCCAGCCCGCCCAGCACCAACCAGCCCGCCCGGCGCTTGAGGGCAAACCAGCCCGCCCAGCACCCAACAGCCCGTCCGGCGCTTGAGGACATCGTGTGGAGCCCGTCCGGTGCTTGAGGACCGAGGCGCCTGGGGGCCGGCCCCCAGGAAAGACCCGGCGGTTACGACATCACCCGCACCGGCAACGGCCGCATCGCCTCACGCAAGGCCCCCGCAAACACCTCGAACTCCGCCTGCCGCGCCGCCCCCGCCCGCATGGCCAGCGCGATCCGCCGCGACGGCGCTGGATCAGCGAAGTACCCCGTCGTCAGCTGGTCGTTACGCGCCGTCTCCACCCGCACCGCCGTACGCGGCAGCAGCGTCACCCCGAGCCCCCCGGCCACCAGCTGCACCAGCGTGGACAGGCCCGCCGCGCTGGTGGTGACCGGCGCCCCCTCCGTACGGCCCGCCTCGCGGCAGATGTCGAGCGCCTGGTCACGCAGGCAGTGCCCCTCATCGAGGAGCAGCAGTTCCAGCTCTTTCAGCGCCTCGCGCGGTACGTCACCACGCCCGCCGAGCCAGTGGTCCCTGGGCATGACCAGCACGAAGTCCTCTTCGAACAGCGGAAGTTCGACGACCTGCGGAGCACCGAGCGGGACCGCGAGGAGCAGCAGGTCGAGCCGCCCGTGCCCCAGCCCGTCCAGCAGCGATCCTGTCTGCTCCTCGTGCACCTGGAGGTCGAGCAGCGGATAGCGCTCGTGCACGAGCCGGAGCACGATGGGCAGCAGATACGGGGCGACGGTGGGGATCACGCCCAGCCGCAGCACGCCGGTGAACGGCGCGCGCGCCGCCTCCGCCTCCTCCATCAGCTCCCCGACCGCGTCGAGCACCTTCCGGGCGCGCACCGCCAGCCGCTCCCCCGCGGGTGAGAGCAGCACCTTCCGCGTCGTACGCTCAAGAAGCTGTACGCCGAGCGACTCCTCCAGCGCCGCGACCGCGCCGGACAGCGCGGGCTGGCTCATCCCGATGGCGGCCGCCGCATCGCGGAAATGCAGATATTCGGCGACGGCGACGAAGGCACGCAGCTGCGCCAGGCTGGGCTGCCTGGGCCTGCTCCCCGCTGTGACGGGCGACACCACTGATAACCACCTCCGATCAACTGTTCCCAGTTTAGCTATTTCCGCGATCAATGCCTCCTGTGGCACTGTGGATCTCGTCCAACCCTCAGGAAACCCCTTTAAGGGGTTTTCTTCGCTTTAAGGAGAGCGTGTGCTCACTGTCGGTGACAAGTTCCCCGAGTTCGACCTGACCGCCTGCGTCGACCTTGACGCGGACAAGGCGTTCGCGCAGATCGACCACAAGACTTACGAGGGCAAGTGGAAGGTCGTCTTCTTCTGGCCCAAGGACTTCACCTTCGTGTGCCCGACCGAGATCGCCGCCTTCGGCAAGCTGAACGACGAGTTCGCTGACCGCGACGCGCAGATCCTCGGCGCCTCCGGCGACTCCGAGTTCGTGCACCACGCCTGGCGCAAGGACCACGCCGACCTGCGTGACCTGCCCTTCCCGATGCTCGCCGACTCCAAGCACGACCTCATGCGTGCCTGTGGCGTCGAGGGCGAGGACGGCTTCGCGCAGCGCGCCGTCTTCATCGTGGACCCGAACAACGAGATCCAGTTCACCATGGTGACCGCCGGTTCCGTGGGCCGTAACCCCAAGGAGGTCCTGCGGGTCCTCGACGCCCTGCAGACCGACGAGCTCTGCCCGTGCAACTGGAGCAAGGGCGACGAGACCCTTGACCCGGTCGCGCTGCTCTCGGGTGAGTGATCTGATCCATGGCACTCGATGAACTGAAGTCCGCTGTCCCGGACTACGCCAAGGACCTGAAGCTCAACCTCGGGTCGGTCATCGGCAACTCCGACCTTCCGCAGCAGCAGCTGTGGGGCACGGTGCTCGCCTGCGCCATCGCCTCCCGCTCGCCGCGTGTGCTGAAGGAGCTGGAGCCCGAGGCGAAGGCCAACCTCTCCCCCGAGGCGTACACCGCGGCCAAGTCGGCCGCCGCCATCATGGCGATGAACAACGTCTACTACCGGACCCGGCACCTGCTGTCGGACCCCGAGTACGGCAACCTGCGCGCGGGCCTGCGGATGAACGTCATCGGCAACCCGGGCGTGGACAAGGTCGACTTCGAGCTCTGGTCGCTCGCCGTCTCCGCGATCAACGGCTGCGGCATGTGCCTCGACTCGCACGAGCAGGTGCTGCGCAAGGCCGGTGTGGACCGCGAGACGATCCAGGAAGCGTTCAAGATCGCCGCCGTCCTGCAGGCGGTCGGCGCCACGCTGGACGCCGAGGCCGCACTGGCCGAATAGCCGGTACGCGTCCGGGCGGCGCGCCGGTACGAACGCCGCCGCCCGCCAGCTGAACGCGGCGCGCACCGAGCGGAAGCCACACGAGAGGGCCCCGCGGACGACACACCGTCCGCGGGGCCCTCTCCGTGCTCCGCCGCCTCGCCGGGGGTCCCGCACCCCGTGTCTCCCGTACGCCGCGTATGCCCCGTACGGCCGACTCCCCGGCCCCGTACGGGTCGTACGACCAGCGGCCCGTACGGGTCGTACGACCAGCGGCCCCGTATGGGCCGTACGACCGGCACCGTACGAGCCTGCGGGACGGCGCACCGGTCTGCCGCCCCGGCGCCCGCCCCGCCGCCCGGGCTACCGTTCGCGCTCGCGCTCCTCGGTGTCAGCCGGTGGTGGTACGGGAGCCAGTTCCGCCACCGTCGCCCCGTGCGGTGTGGCCGCGGCGCGCAGTGCGTGTTCCTTGGCGTGCGCGCGCAGGTAACCGACGACCGTGTTGGTGACCGCTACCAGCGGCACGGCGACCACGGCGCCGCCGATGCCCGCGATCAGCGAACCGGCGGCGACCGAGAGCACCACGGCGAGCGGGTGCACCCGCACCGCCCGGCCCAGGATGAACGGCTGCAGGATATGGCCCTCGATCTGCTGCACGGCCAGCACCACGAGCAGCACCATCGCCGCCGTGAAGACGTCCTGGGTGACCAGCGCGACGACGACGGCGAGCGCGCCTGAGACGACCGCGCCGATCAGCGGGATGAAGGCGAACAGGAAGATGAAGACCGCGAGCGGTACCGCCATCGGCACATCGAGGAAGAAGATGCCGACGCCGATGAAGATCGCGTCGATCAGCGCCACTATGACCGTGCCGCGCACGTAGCCGGTGAGGGTCTGCCAGGCGCGCGGGCCCGCGCCCGCCACGCCCTCGCGGGCCGAGCTGGGCACCAGCTTGAGGACCCAGTTCCAGATCTTGGGGCCGTCGTACAGCAGGAACAGCGTGCTGAACATCGCGAGCATGAGGCCGGTGAGCAGCTCGACGATGAACGTCACGCCCTCAAGTCCGGCCGAGGTGATCTCGTCGGTGTTGGCACCGACCGTCTGCCGCAAGTTCTTGGCGACGTCGTTGATCTGGTCCTCGGTCACATGGAACGGGCTGTTCAGCAGCCAGCGGCGCAGCTCGTCGATGCCGTCCTGGACGCGCTCGGAGAGCGAGTCCAGGTTCTCCATGACCTGCCAGACCACGAACCAGCCGACCAGCCCCATGATGACGAAGCCGCCGATGAAGACGATGGTCGTGGCCACTCCGCGCGGCACGCCCCGGCGCCGGAGCCGGGCGACGGTCGGCTCAAGCAGCGCGGTGATCAGCAGCGCGGCGACGAAGGCGAGCACCACGAGCTGCACCGCGCTGATGACACGCATCAGCACCCAGACCGTGCCCGCGAGGACCAGCAACCGCCAGCCGACCTCGGCGGCGACCCGCATCCCCCAGGGGACGGTCGCGACGGGATCGGGGCGGGGCGCTATGGCCGGTGCGTAGAGCGGCGGTAGTGGCACCTGTGACGGCTCCTCCACCCCGGCGCCGGTTTGAGGGGCGCCGTCGTCCCCGGAGCCGGACACCGTGGCGGCGCTCCGGGCGGAGGGGAGATCGGGGAGCGGCTCATCGACGGAGGTGACCGGGGGTGCGGCCGACGCGGCGGACCGCGCCGCCTCGGGGCCGGGGTCGCCGGTTCCCCGCTCACCGGCGGCGGACGCCTCGGGTTGCGTGGCTGCGGACGGGGCGGCCCCGGACTCGTGCGCGTGGCCCGGCACCTCGGGGCCGGCCGTCGCGGCGTCGTCCCCTTTGGCGTCGAGCCGTTCAGCGAGTCGCGTCAGACTAGCTCCCAGCCCGCCAACCCACTGTGGCAATCTGGACATTTCTCTTTCCCTACCCCCACTCCCCCAAGGCCGTTCGGGAAGACGTTACACACACAAAGCCCCCGACCGGATGTGGTCGGGGGCTTCGCGAAGTCGATGGGCTCGTATGAGGGCCCGTCGCCTCTAGTACCAGTTGTTGGCCTGCCAGAACGCCCAAGCGCCACAAGGGCTGTCGTAGCGCTCGTTCATGTAGTTCAGGCCCCACTTGATCTGCGTGGCCGGGTTCGTCTGCCAGTCCGCGCCCGCGGAGGACATCTTGGAGCCGGGAAGCGCCTGCACGAGGCCGTACGCGCCCGAGGACGGGTTCGTCGCCTTGTAGTTCCAGCCGCTCTCATGGTCCACGATGTTGCTGAAGCACTGGAACTGGTCGCCGGGGACCATCTGGCGTGCCATCGACTGGACATCGGCGATCGAGTAGGAGCCCTTGGAGGGGAAGGCGTCGGAGTCGCGCGGCGCGGAACGGCTCGCGGTCTCTTCCTTCTTCTCCTCGCGGGCCTTGGCGGCCTTCTCAGCCGCCTTTTCCTTCTCCTTCGCCTTTGCCTTCGCCGCGGCGGCTTCCTTCTTGGCCGACGCGTCCTGGGCCGCCTGCTTACGGGCCGCTTCCTCGGCGGACTTCTTCGCCTCCGCGTCAGCCGCGGTGGACTGGAGGTCTGCCTGCTGCGTCAGGGATGCGGTCTGCGCCTGGGCCTGCTGCCCGGCGGGAATTTCCGCAAGGAGGGTCGCGTCGGCCGCGGTGGCCTCGACCGGTTCGGTCGAGCCCTTGTCGCTGCCCGATGCGACGCCAACAACGGCGCCGACGGTGGTGACCGCGGTGGCGGAGGCCACTGCGAATCCCCGGACCGAGATCCGGCTCACACGGTTTCCTTCCAGCATCGCCCGCTTAGGTGACCTCGCGGACGCAATCGTGCCCCTGGCGCGGCCCTCCCCTTGTTCCGGCCCCAGGGGACTGGGAACGGCTGGTCACGGGAGGGACTGGCCCGGTGGGCCCTCCCGGAGGAGGTCCGCTTGGTGCTCGGGCGGCATACGGCGAACGCTTTTCAGTTCTGGCTTGTTGTGCTCCGCACCATCCCCCGGATGGTCTCCGGGGATACCCCTAGGGGGCGCTGATGCGGATGTGCCGTATGCGGGGCCTGACAGGACCCACACCCTGCCGGAAGCCGAGCCCCGGAAGCAATTCTCCGTTGCGTGTGAAAGCTCACACCCCGTTTACCTCATCTGATTCGCGGAAACGCGAGCGCAGCACAAAGCCGCACGGCTAAGCTCCTGAGCTTTGCCGCGCGGCTACGGGTGACGAAGTCGGCTAAACCCGCCCCTCCTCCAGCATCTCGGTCACGAGGGCCGCGATGGGCGACCGCTCGGAGCGGGTGAGCGTCACGTGGGCGAAAAGCGGGTGCCCCTTGAGCTTTTCGACGACCGCGACCACGCCGTCGTACCGGCCGACGCGCAAGTTGTCCCGCTGGGCGACATCGTGGGTCAAAACCACCCGGGAGTTGGCGCCGATCCGCGACAACACGGTCAGCAG
Organism: Streptomyces sp. A01; assembly: GCF_059026195.1. Classification (NCBI taxonomy): domain Bacteria; kingdom Bacillati; phylum Actinomycetota; class Actinomycetes; order Kitasatosporales; family Streptomycetaceae; genus Streptomyces; species Streptomyces sp. A01. The sequence goes on from NZ_JBWLKN010000012.1 coordinate 36,870, forward strand.
CACGTTGCGTTCGAGCGACTGCGCCTCATCGACGATCACGAAGGCGTCGTGCAGCGAGCGGCCCCGGATGTGCGTCAGCGGCAGCACCTCCAGCATGCCGCGGCCGACGATCTCCTCGATGACGTCGGCACTGGTCACCGCCGACAGCGTGTCGAAGACCGCCTGCGCCCACGGGCTCATCTTCTCGGCCTCGCTGCCGGGCAGATAGCCGAGCTCCTGGCCACCCACCGCGTACAGCGGACGGAAGATCATCACCTTCCGGTGCTGCTGCCGCTCCAGCACGGCCTCAAGCCCCGCGCACAGCGCGAGCGCCGACTTGCCGGTGCCGGCCCGGCCGCCCATCGAGACGATGCCCACCTCGGGGTCGAGCAGCAGATCCAGCGCGACGCGCTGCTCCGCACTGCGGCCGTGGATGCCGAACGCCTCCCTGTCCCCGCGGACCAGCCGCACAGCGCCGTCCGCCATCACCCGGCCGAGCGCCTTGCCGCGTGTCGACTGGAGCACCAGACCGGTGTGCACGGGCAGTTCGGCCGCCTCCGGCAGATACGCGGTCTCGGCGGCGAACAACTCGTCCACCTGGTCGGGCGGGACCACCAGCTCGGTCATGCCCGTCCAGCCCGAGTCCGTGATCGCCAGCTCCGCGCGGTACTCCTCGGCGAGCAGGCCCACCGACGACGCCTTGATGCGCAGCGGGAGGTCCTTGGAGACGACGGTGACGTCGTGCCCCTCCGCCTGGAGGTTTCTGGCGACCGCCAGGATGCGGGAGTCGTTGTCACCGAGCCGGAAGCCCGCCGGGAGTATGCCCGGGTCCGAGTGGTTGAGCTCGACGCGCAGCGTGCCGCCCAGCTCTCCGATCGGGATGGGGGCATCGAGCCTGCCGAACCTGACGCGGTACTCGTCAAGCAGGCGCAACGCCTGCCGGGCGAAATATCCAAGCTCCGGATGGGCCCGCTTGGCCTCCAGCTCCGTGACCACGACGACGGGGAGCACGACTTCATGCTCGTCGAAGCGGGCCATGGCATTCGGGTCGGCCAGCAGGACGCTGGTGTCGAGGACATACGTGCGCCGGTCGAGATCGCGGCGTTTCTTGCTGGTCACCACGGGTGGACGAACCCCCTCGGGAGAGGTTGGGTGCGACGGCGTCGCGGGGGAAGGTACCGGGCTCCGACCCCAGGGGGACCGGATTCCGCCCCCTCACGACAGCCGTACGGGAAGCGATGGCGGGAGCGTGGGGGCTGCGCCATGCGATCGGCACGGTCGTCCTGGTGCAAAGGGCCTCCCGGGCGGACGGCCCCATGCCGCCCGCTGGCAGTTCGGCGACCCAAGGTCGGGGCGCCGATGTGACTGGGGTATTCCCGCGAAGGCCGCACCCCATGCCACGGCATATGACACCGTCGACGTTTCGTCGACTCCCGTTACCCGGCGATACCTGCTGTTAACCGCCGTAACGCCGGTGGCGTGCCGCGTAGTCACGGAGCGCACGCAAGAAGTCCACCTTGCGGAACGCGGGCCAGAAGACCTCGCAGAAGTAGTACTCCGAGTGGGCGCTCTGCCAGAGCATGAAGCCGGACAGCCGCTGTTCACCGCTCGTACGGATGACCAGATCGGGGTCGGGCTGGCCCCGCGTGTACAGGTGTTCGGAGATCAGCTCGACGTCAATGATCTCGGCCAGTTCCTCGAAAGAGGTGCCGCGGGACGCGTGGTCCAGGAGCAACGACCGCACGGCGTCCGCGATCTCCTGTCGCCCCCCGTAGCCCACGGCGATGTTGACCAGTATTCCGTCGACATACCGGGTGGCCTCCTCGGCCTCCTTCAGCACCATCTGGGTCTGTGCCGGAAGCAGGTCGAGCGTCCCGACGTGGTGGACCTGCCAGCGGCCGTCGGCCGCGAGGTCACGGACGGCGCCCTCGATGATGCGCAGCAGCGGATGGAGCTCGTCCTCGGGGCGGTCGAGGTTGTCCGTCGACAGCATCCACAGCGTGACGACCTTGACGTCGGTCTCGGTGCACCAGCCGAGCAGCTCGCGGATCTTGTTGGCCCCGGCGATGTGCCCCTCTGCCGTGGTGCCACCGGCCGCGCGGGCCCACCTGCGGTTGCCGTCGAGGATGACGCCGATGTGCCCCGGCACCTGGTCGTGATCGAGGCGCCCTTCCACCCGGCGTGCGTAAAGCCTGTACACCAGGTCGCGCAGGTTCACGTTCTCCAGCCCTCCATGCCGCGGCGCCTCCGTGCCGTGGCGGCCGCCTCAAGGGCGCCACCTTACTGCCGGGGCGTCGGTTGAGCGAAGCTGGGCCGGTGAGCTGCGGTATAGCGTCGGCGCAGAGCTCACCCGGAACGAGAAGCGACACCAGCAGCCGAACAGGAAGTCCCGTGAACGACAATTCCCCCTACCGCGCCGCCGACGACCGCTATGACTCGATGGAGTACCGGCGCACGGGCCGCAGTGGCCTGAAGCTCCCCGCCATCTCCCTGGGCCTGTGGCACAACTTCGGTGACGACCGGTCCCTCTCCTCGCAGCGCGCCATCCTCCGCCGCGCCTTCGACCTCGGCGTGACCCACTTCGACCTCGCCAACAACTACGGCCCGCCGCCCGGCTCCGCCGAGCTGAACTTCGGCAAGATCTTCGCCCAGGATTTCCGCCCATACCGGGACGAAATCATCCTGGCCACCAAGGCGGGCTACTGGATGCACCCGGGCCCGTACGGCGAGTGGGGCTCGCGGAAGTACCTGCTGTCCTCGCTGGACGCGTCGCTGCGCCGGATGGGTGTCGACTACGTCGACATCTTCTACTCGCACCGCTTCGACCCGGAGACGCCTCTTGAGGAGACGATGGGCGCGCTGGCGTCCGCCGTCCAGCAGGGCAAGGCGCTGTACGCGGGCGTGTCCTCTTATAACGCCGAGCAGACCACCGAGGCGGCGCGGCTGCTGCGCGAGATGGGTATTCCCGCGCTGATCCACCAGCCGTCGTACTCGATGATCAACCGGTGGACCGAGGACGACGCGCTCCTCGACACACTGGAGGACGAGGGCATGGGATGCGTCTCCTTCGCCCCGCTCGCCCAGGGCCTGCTGACCGACAAGTATCTGCACGGCGTTCCGGAGGGCTCGCGCGCCTCGCAGGGCAAGTCGCTGGACCCGGAACTCTTGACCGACGAGGTCGTACGCCGCCTGAGCGGTCTCAACGAGATCGCCACGCGGCGCGGCCAGTCGCTCGCCCAGCTCGCACTGGGCTGGGTGCTGCGGGACCCCCGCATGACGTCGGCCCTGATCGGCGCCTCAAGCGTGCGCCAACTGGAGGCGAACGTGGCGGCCCTGGGCGCTCCGGCACTGACCGAGGAGGAGCTGGCGGACATCGACTCGTACGCGCGCAGCACCGAGGGCGTCAACATCTGGGCCCGCCGCAACGGGTGAGGCCCGCCGCCACAGGGGCCGGGCGAAGCTGGGCCCGGACATAAAGCGGGCCGGTCCGTGGGGGGGATACGGACCGGCCCGAGGGGGGGTTTCCACCATAACCCTTCGTGAGGGGTGCTCCGTGCATCAACGCCTCACACAGCGTTCGGCGCGTCGTCGATCAGGCGGGCTTAGGCGGCGACCAGACCTCCGAGCAGCACCCCCGCACCGGCTCCGACGATCATGAAGGGGCCGAAGGCCATCGCCGACTTCCGCCCCGCCCGGCGCGTCAGCACAAGCGCTACACCGTAGAAGGCGCCCAGCAGGAGACCGGTGAACGCGCCCGCGAACAACGCATCCCAGCCGTACCACCCGAGAGCGACACCCAACGTCAGCGCGAGCTTGACGTCACCGAAACCCATACCGCTCGGGTTGATCAGGAACAGCACGAAATAGGCGGCGCCCAGCGCGAGCCCGCCGAACACGGCGCGTGACCATGAACCCGCCGCGCCAGGCAGCAGCGCCGCCGCGCCGAGCAGCGCGGCCGACCCCACCGCCATCGGCAGCGTCAGCACATCCGGCAGCCTGTGCACGGTCAGGTCCACCCCGGCGAGCAGCACACTGAGCGGTACGAGCAGGAGCCACACGGCCAGCTCCGGCCTGGCGCCGACGGCGGCGGCGAGCCCCCCGCAGGCGAGGGCGCAGGTAAGGGTGATGAGGGGCACACTCGCCCCATATGTCCCGCGTGCTCCGTACGTCCCGGTCGCGTCATCGCCCCCCGCCAAGTCCGTGGCGCCCGCGCCACCGATCCCCTCCGCGCCCGCAGCGCTATTCGCGCCTCGGGCTTCCCTGGCGTCACCGGCGTCTCCCGCTCCGCCGGTGAGGCCGCCGTCAGCGGTCAGGACGGTGTCCGCGTCGGCCTCTGCCCCAGCCCCTGCCCCCGCCTGGGCTTCAGCTGCGGCGGCGCCCGTGGCGCAGGGACGGCAGCGGGCCAGGCCGAGCCAGCCGCGCGCCGGTCCGGTGAGCGGATGCCCGCCCGGGCACGCGGCGCGCCACGGCTCCTCGGGCTGGACGGTCAGCCGGAACAGCGGACGGACCACCAGGAGCCCGGCGAGGGCGCCGTACGCGGTGGCGAGAAGTATCAGCAGCGGATGCACACCGCCGAGCCTACGGAACGCCCGCGCGCCACGTGCCCCGGCTGATACAACGCTGAACGGGGCCACTCGGGCCGGGCGACGGGAGGGGCGGCGAACAGATGGGGCGTTGGCGGGACGGACAGGGCGCGCTGTGCGTGCCGGTCACACCGGAGCCAGCCGGGACCACGGGGGCGGAGCTGGTCATTCCGCTGGAGATCGCGGCGTCCTACCGGGCGCGCTCACGCGGGCTGCTGGGCCGGCACGGCGTGGAGGGCGCGCTGCTGCTGTCCCCCGCGAGCGGTGTGCACACCTTCCGGATGCGCTTCGCCATCGACGTCGCCTATCTCGACCGCCGACTGACTGTCCTGGCCGTACGCACCATGCGCCCCGGCCGACTCGGCCTGCCGAGACCGCGCTCGCGCCACGTCCTGGAGGCCAGTGCGGGCGCGATGGAGCAGTGGGGTCTGCGCCGGGGGGTACGCGTCACCGTCGACGCACCGCCCCGCGGCACACGTGCGTCAGCTGGTGGCTCGTCTCCCTGACGCGCGCCTCCCTCTCCCAGGGCAGGAGAACGCAGGCAGGCTCGCGCGATGCACTTCCAGCTGGCCGCGTGTGAGCAGTGCGTAAGCGACTGTAGGGCACCTCTGCCCGCATGAACTGCCTTTCGCGGCCATTCCTTTGTTACGCTTTCAAATCGCCACTAATCCGTCATCTCGGGCCTCGTCGGGCTACGAACTGGTGCGCGGGAAGCTGACCTCGACCCGGCGGTTCTTCTTGCGGCCCGCCTCGGTGGAGTTGTCGGCGATGGGGTAGTCCTCGCCGTAACCCCGGATCTGGTAGTTGACGCTGGAGTCGAGCTCCTGTGACAGCTGCCGCTGCACGGCGTCGGCGCGCTTCTTGGACAGCGTGTCGCCATGCGCGGAGGACCCGAGGTCATCGGTGAAGCCGAAGACCCGGACGTCGCGGGCGTTCTGTGCCTCTACCTCCTTGGCGATGGCCGAGATGCGGGCGCTGGCCTCGCTGCCGAGCTTGGCGCTGTCCTTGCCGAACAGCACCTCGGCCTGGAGGGCGAACGTGACATCCACGTTGGTGTCCTCGCGCCGCTCCTCGCCGTTGTCGGTCTCGACGATCGACTTGATGTCGAGGACCTTGACCTCGCCGAGCTTGGCGCCGTCCGCGAGCTTCAGATCCGGGTCACCGGCGTCCACCTCGACGGGCGGGGCGGCGGACCGCGATCCGCCGGGCGGATCGTCGGACGGCCCGGCGGCGTGCGCGGACGGCAGGCCGAAGGTGGCCGCGGCGAGCACGACGAGCGCGGCGGTCGCCATCCGGGCACCACGCACGGCGGCCTCCCGGCGCGCGGTGACGACCGGGCGCGCACGAGGGGCGGCGGCGGCAGCCGGGCGGAGGCCAGGGCTTCGCGTAACCGGGTGAGTGGTGCGGGCGGCGGTCATGGGCCGGTCACCCGGAGATCTCGATGGTGGCGGCGGGGAACGTCGGAAGCTGGAACTGCACCTCGTCCACCTCGTCCGGCGGCGCGGGGAACTGCATGAAAACCGGCACCGTATCCCCTGCCCTGATCGTGCCGAGCGACATCGTGCACAGACAACGTCCCTCGGTGTCCCGCAACACGTAATACCGCTTCTTGCCCTCGGCGTCGATGAGGGCCGCCCCCGCGATGGACGCCCCGTGCTTGAGTACGTCGCTCTCGTCACCCCGCCACTTGGCCGCCCCGGCGTAGAGCTTGTCTCCAGTGTTCTCCACCTGGCCGTTGACCGTGACGAAGCCGCCGGAGTCCCGCTTCGCCGAGTAGAGCGACAGCACGACACCCTCCTCGCCCCTGAGTTCGGCGATCGGCTCCCCGGAGCTCGTCCGCTCGTCCGTGCCGCCGTCCGGGCCCTCGTTGCCGTCGCCGTTCTTCGCCACATCCCCGGCTTCGGAGGACTGCCCTGTGGAGGGCTTCGCGTCCGGCTCGTCGTCGCCGCCTCCCCCGCATCCGGCGGCGAACAGCGTGAGGCTTACCGCGGCCGCTCCGGCGGCCAGCACTCTGCGCGCTATGGCGTAGTACCGCATGCTCATGAGTCGGCCCTTCACTGGTCAGTCGGCGAGATGCACGGCGAACAGGTCTGCCGCGTCGGGGAGAACATCCGGGTCCTCGGGGTCGATGGACCAGTCCTTGCCGTCGCAGGTGAACTCCGCGGGCGGCTTGTCGGGCTTCTCTTCCCCGCCCTCGTCATCCCCGTCCTCGCCCTCGTCCTCACCCGGGTCAGGATCGGGCGGCCGCGGGCTCTCTTCCGGCTCGGTCGGCTTGCGCACGCACCGTGGCTCGACCTCGGCCGTGGCCTCGGCCTCGGCGTGCTTGGACTCCGTGCCCGGGACGATCGACTCCCCCACGGTGCCGCGGGTGATGACCTTGACGTAGAACGACGGCGGGAGACCTCCGACCGGCTCGCACTCGGTGACGTTCGCGTCGTTCTCACCCGCGAACCAGCTCGCCTCGTCGCACACGTCGCCCATGCCGACGCCGCGCCCCGCGAGCAAGTCCTCCCATGCCTCGTCATCGCCCAGGGACGCCAGCAGTCCCTCGCGCAGGGAGTCGCGGTAGTCCTGGGCGGCGGCGAGAGCGGCCGCGTCGGCGGCGGTCTGCGCTCCGTTACGGGTGGCACCGGCTTGCCCCACCGCGAAGAAGGCGAGCCCGAGAAAGAGGAGACCCGCCACAGCGGTGATGTAGATCGGGAACGCCTGGCCCGCATCGCCGTACCGGCGGGCCGTCGGGCTGCTCAGGCGCCGGTTACCTCGCCGATCTTCTCGGTGATCGCACTGAAGATCTCGTTGCCGATGTCCGTTCCCGAGATCGCGATCACGATCGCCACCACCACGGCGATGATGCCCAGGTACTCGACCGCGGTCTGCCCGCGGTCGTTTCCCGCTAAGCGCTTTCCCATTGTGTTCCCCTCCGTGGGCAGCCGTCCCCCTCTGGTCCGGCGTGTCGGTCCCCGTGGTGCCGCTCGCGACACGAGAAAAGTACGCCGAATCACCGGCTCCGGAACAGGGCGTCCCGCAGCATTCTCTTCCGCGCCACGGGAGTTGAAACCTCATGGGTCGCTCTCGTTTTGTACGTCCCACGCGGCCCATCTGTCTCACCCCCGCTCCGGCTTGGCCGCCCGGTCCCCCGCGCCTGCGGGCGCGGGGCCCTCGGTAGACGACTGTCCCACAGCGGATTGCATCCGCAAAGGGTTTCCTGGTAAAGGAAACGGATTTGAGACAGCGCCAAGTCCGCGACTACCGCTGCCCGATGGCCCCGGCGAGCACTGCGGGTCGTGGTGGGCGGACGTGTGCTGCGAAGCGTGCGAGAACGGATGCGGGGTGGCGTGGTGCGAGGCCCGCTGCGTGTCGTACGGGGAGACGCACTTAAGCGGTGCTTCCGTGGACAGCTCGACAGTCGCCCGCTCGCTGCATGTGCGGTCCGGCATCGTGGGTCCCTCCTGAACTGGTACGTCCCCCGTACTGACGTTTCGCTGAGCTGGCTCTTCTCCTCTTGCCCCTCCCTTTCGCCTGCCCCTCCCGCGGCGACCGCCTCGTGGTCGCTCGTTCCCGTGGCGTACGTGGCAGTTGTCGTGGTCAGTCACCGGTGACGGAGCCGAAGTCCGTGCCGGAGCCGATGAAGAATCCGGCCACCAGCAGCACCATCGTGCCCGGCACCATGAAGGTCGTGATGACGAGCGTGGCCTTCGGGACGGCCCTCGCCGCGCGACGTCGGGCGTTCTGCGCGTCCGTACGGCGCATGTCGTTCGCGATGGCTATCAGCGTTTCCACGATCGGCGAGCCCAGCTCCTCGCCCTGCTGGAGCGCGGTGACGAACTGGGCGACCTGCTCGGAGTCGTTGCGTTTGCGTAGTTCCTCAAAGGCCTGGCGGCGGCTGACGCCCATATCCATCTGCCGTAGCGTGATGCGCAGTTCGTCCGCCCATGGCCCCTCGTACTTGTCGGATACCCGGTCCAGTGCCTGCCGGAAGCTGAGGCCCGCGCTGACGACGACGGCCAGCACGTCGAGAAAGTCCGGCAAGGTGCGTTCGATGGCGTCCTTGCGTTCCCTGACGGCCGCCCATATGCCGACCTCGATCCAGAACAGGCCGAAGCTCACCAGCAGGACGGAGAGCAGCAGTTCGCCCCTGAGCAGCATCACCAGCGCGCCGCCGAAGCCCAGCGCGCCGTACACCGCGCGACGGGCGGCGTAGCGGTCGACCGTCAGGCCGCCCGGGTTGCCCGCGAGGTCGATGCGGCGGCGGACCTTGGCGACCCGCTTGTCGCCCATCATCCGGAGCACGAGCGGGGCGTAGCGCATGCCGAGCCGGTCCACCGCGGAGCCGACGACCGTCGTACGTGTGGCTCCGACCTCAAGCGCCAGCACCAGGTCGCTGGGGAGCTTGGCCTCCCTGCGGTAGAGCGCGATGCCGTAGCAGGCCCCGGCCGTGGAGAGGCCGATGGCCAGTGCCAGCAGCAGGCCGATTCCCATTCCCGTGTCCCTCCCCTCCGCTCCCTGACGGCCTGCCGGCCTCAGATGGCGATCTTCGACATGCGGCGGATCAGGAAGAACCCGATCCCGTACAGACCGAAGGCGGCCACGACCGCCGCCTGGCCCCAGAACGACGAGGTCATCCGCTCGATCGAACCGGCGGCGACGTTGTCCATCAGCAGCAGCGTGCCTATGCCCATCAGCGGTACGACGTACGCCGTGATGGTGACCTGTGAGAGCTGTGTGCGGACCTCGCGGCGGGTCTCCTTGCGCTCTTCCAAGGTCTGCGTGAGGTTGCGCAGCGAGCTGACGACGGCGCCGCCCGCCCGGTTGGACAGCACCAGCGTGGTGACCAGGACGACGAGCTCCCGGGATGGCAGCCGGTCGGCGAGCTCGCCGAGGGCGTCGTCGATGGAGTGGCCCACCGCGAGCTTGTCGGCCACCTTCGCCAGCTCCTCGCCCGCCGGGGCCTCCATCTCGTCGGCGGCCAGCCCCAGAGCGGTGCGCAGGGCGAGCCCGGCCTGGGTGGCGTTGGCCAGGATGCGCGCGAGCTCGGGAAGCTGGTTGATGAATTTCTCGATTCGCTTCTGCCGCTGCCAGTTCAGGAAGGCGAAGGCGGACCACACGGCGACAACGGCGGCGATCGGCCCGAAGAAGGTGGCGAGCGCCGCCTGCGCGATCAGCCAGAGTCCGGCGGCCGTGCCCGCTGTGCAGACGAGGAATTCGCCCGGGGTGATGTCGAGGCCGGTGGCGACAAGACGGAGCTCAAGCTTGCGGCCCACGCGGGTCCCCCGCAGCCGGCGGTCGAGCCCCGCGAAGCGGCGCTGCCGCCCGGTCGGTGGGAGCGGCCCCTCCGTTTCGGCGAGCCGCTCGACGAGCGACTGGTGCCTGGCCCGGCCCGTCGCGTACACCTGGGCTCCCGCGACGCCCAGCAGCCCGCAGACCAGCGTCGCGCCGATCGTCAACGTGGCGAGGTTGTCCATCGGCACCCGGCCTCCCCTCTCCCATCCGCCGTTGCCTGCCGTGCCCTCGTATCTCTCACGCCTGACACCGGTGTCTGGTTACCGCCGTCCGCGTTCCGTACGCCTGGCATGGCTTCCGCCGTCATCGTCACGGTCACCTCCGCCGCGCGTCCCGGGTGATCAGCTGGGCAGGGAAGGCCGCGACACCGAAGGCCGGCGGCACCGCCTCGTTCGCCAGCCGCAGCCGCTCCGCGACCCGCTCGGGCACCGGCAGATGGCTGAACCGCCCGCGCACCACCCGGTCGGCGTCCAGCGGCTGCGCCTCGAACCGGCAGACGGTGGTGATGCGGTAGTCCTCGTGGCCGTGCGAGTCCAGCAGGGCGATCTCGCTGACCCGGCGGGAGCCGTCCGCGTTGCGGACCAGCTGCACGACGCAGTCCACGGCACTGTTGATCTGGTCGTGCAGCGCCTCGTACGGAATCGCCACCTCCGACATCGACGCCAGCGTCTGCAACCTCATCAGCGCGTCCTCCGCGCTGTTGGCGTGCACGGTGGCGAGCGATCCATCGTGACCTGTGGACATGGCCTGCAGCATGTCCAGGGTCTCCCCGCCGCGCACCTCGCCGACGATGATGCGGTCGGGCCGCATGCGCAGCGAGTTGCGTACGAGGTCGCGAATGGTGATCCGGCCGTTGCCCTCGACGTTCGGCGGTCGCGATTCCAGCCGGATCACGTGGGTCTGCTGAAGCTGGAGCTCGGCGGCGTCCTCGACAGTGATGATCCGCTCGCCGTCGGGGATCAGCCCGGACAACGCGTTGAGCAGAGTGGTCTTTCCCGAACCGGTCGGCCCGGAGACGACCACGTTGAACTTGGCCCGGACGAGTGCGGCGAGCAGCAGGAGCATCTGCTCGTCCAGCGTTCCCATGCCGATCAGCTCGTGCAGCGTGTACGCGCGCGGGAAGCGGCGGATGGTGAGCGTGGCGCCGTCCAGCGCGAGCGGCGGGATGATGACGTTGACCCGCTCCCCGGACGGCAGCCGGGCGTCGACCATCGGATTGGACTCGTCCACGCGGCGGTTGACGGTGGACACGATGCGCTCGATGGTCTGCATCAGCTGCTCGCTGGACGCGAACCGCACGGGCACCAGCTCGACCCGGCCCGCCCGCTCGACGAAGACCTGGTCGGGCCCGTTGACCATGATCTCGGTGATCGACGCGTCCTCCAGGAGCGGTTCGAGGACACCGAGGCCGAGCGCCTCGTCCACCACCCGGCGGATCAGCCGCGCGCGCTCGGCGGTGGACAGCACGGGGCCTTCGCGGCTGATGATGTGGCCAAGGACGCGTTCGAGACGCGACCGCCGTTCGGCCGCCGCCAGCGACGACATCTCCGCGAGGTCGATCTCTTCCAGCAGCTTCGTACGATAGACGGCGACCAGGTGGCCGTTCTCCCGGTTCCCACCGGGTCCGCCGCCTTCGGGGGCAGCGATGCGTGCCCGCAGGCTCATGGGGTGCTCCTCGGACTGGGGGGCGTCGGCACGGGCGGCCCGGACAGGCGTCGCGGGCGCGTGTGGCAGCGGGAGGCGGCCTCAGTCATCGCTCGTCTCCGAGCGCGGCATCGTCGCGCTGCGCCGCGCGTCGCCGAAGTCCACGCCGGGAATCACCGACGGAATCTTGACGGTCGCCGTCGCACGCGCCTCATCGGCCCCTTCTGATACGGAGATGTCGGCGTCATCCGCGAGCCAGCCGCTCATCGCGGCGTGGCCCGCCGACTCCGGGCTGGTCCTGGGTTCATCCACGGTGGCAGTCCGTGCCGCCGCGCGCGCCGCCGTCCCCGCCTGCTGGACCGTGTACGCGGCGAGGCCCAGCTGAATCACCGCCAGCGCCACAGCGAGGAGGATCGGCAGGAAGCCGAGGAACTCGATCGCGACCTGACCGGCGTCCCGTCGCGCCCGCGGCGCCGACGGGCCCCGGGCCGAGCTCCGGCCCGCGCCCCGTACCCGCCCGCATACAGAGGCACGTACCGCTACCCGCACCCGCACCCGCACGGGTCGCCGCCCGTGTCCCCGTCCACGCCACCCATGTCCCCCCGCACGCCCGCGTACGCGCGCGTGCTTCCGTACGTACCCCTGCCCGTCGTGCTCCGGTCCGCCGTGCTCCCGCTCGCCGTGCCCCCGTGCGGCGTCGCGTCTCCCGGTGGTCATCGCTCACTCCTCCTCCGCCGCGCCCGCCGTGCCGGTGACGGTCCAGGGGAAGCTTCCGGCGCCTGGGAAGAGCACCGGAACCCTCACCTCGACCCTGGCCTTCCACACCCCGCCCTCCCGGGCGCAGGAGGCGTCGCCCTGCCAGGCGTCCGGCAGGTCCTCCAGCGCGGCGGCCTGGCACACCGCGCCGCCTCCGCTGTCGGTGGCGGCTGCCGCACGGGCGCCCTTGTCGGCGGAGTTGCCGGCGAGGGAGTAGGTGTAGCCGATCAGGACGCACTGCCAGAGGACGACAAGGACGATCAGGATCAGCGGCACCATGCCCAGGAACTCCACCGTCACCTGGCCCCGGTCGCCACCGCCGCGCTTGCGGAACCTGCTGGTCGAGACCTCCGTGAGCGACTCGGGTCCGGTGCCGTTCCCGCCGGCAGGCCCCGTACCGAATCCGGCCCCGGAGCCACGCCCGGCTCCGCCTGCGCCCGCCCCGGGTTCCGCACCGCCGCCCTGCGGCCGCCGCGTGCCGTCGCCGTTCGCGCCCGCGTCACCGGCCGCGCCCGCGCCGCCGCCTATGGCACGGCGGCGCCGCAGCCCCGAGACCGAGCGGTCCGCGTGCGTCCCGCGCCCGCCGCCGAGGCCGCCGCCCCGCTGGTGGCGCCCCGCGGCCGTGGCCGCGCCGTCCACCAGGCCCAGCTCGGCGGCGAGTGCCCATAACGCCTGCCGCACCGGCGACTTCCCGTCGAGGTCCTGCATGCGCCCGGAGTCGACGGCGGGCTGGAGCTCCTTGAACCCGGCGGGCACGGCCGTACGGGCGGCTCGGGTGCCCGTCGCGCGTTCGATCAGCGACGGCTGGATCTCGCCGCCGCGCGTATACCGGTTGACGACGGTCGTCGTCTCCTCCGCCTTACGGATCTGCAGCCGGTCCCACAGCCGCACCATCCGCTTGGCGGCGCGCACGGCCACCACGTCCGGGGTGGTCACCAGCAGGGCTGTCCCGGCTATTTCGATGGCCGCCGCGCCCGCCGAGGTCATATGGCTGCCGCAGTCGACGATGACCAGGTCGAACCGGGACCGCAGCGCGCTGACGGCCTGCCGTGCGACCAGGTCGGTGACCTCCTCGCCGCGCTCCCCGTCACCGGGGGCGAGCAGCAGCCCGAGCCCCGTCGGGTGGTTGAACACCGCCTCCTGGAGCACGCGCGGCGAGATGTCGCTGATCGTCGCCAGGTCGGCGATGGAGCGCCGGAACTGCACATCCAGGTACGAGGCCACATCGCCCGACTGGAGATCCATATCGACCAGGACGACGCCGCGCCCCGCGGCCTGTGCCGCGAGGGCGAGCTGTACGGCGGTGACGGTCGTACCCACGCCGCCCTTGGCGCCGCATACGGTCACGAGCTCGCCGCCGGGCCCCGCCGCCAGCGCCTCGCCGCCCCCGCCGAGGTGGCGCCGTACACCGGTCGCCCACTGGGCCGCCGCCTGTGTACGGGCCGCCAACTCCTCGTACGTCGGCGGCAGTCCGCAGATGCCACGGGCGCCCGCGTCCATGGCGGCCGAGTACAGCGCGGGTCCGGCGTCCGTCGTGACCAGCACGACACCGACGGCGGGGAAGCGCAGCGCGACTTCCCTGATCGTCTCCAGCGCGGGCACGGGGCCGATGCGCTCGTGGACGAGAACGACCTCGGGCAGCTCCTCAAGGGAGGTGCCCGCGAGGGCGGTGAGGGTGTCGAGCAGGGACGTCGAGTCGCCGAGCGCGGTCTGCGGCTCGACGCCGGGGAGCTGGCTGAGCAGCCCGCCCAGGGACCGGGCCAGGTCCGGGTCGCCGACAGCCGGGAGGATTCTGATCGTCATCCTGACACCGCCTCCAACTCCTACTTGTCGCCGTCGAGGGTGTAGGTGCGGTCGTCCGGCGCGATGTCCGGTTCACTGCCTGGCGCGATGAGGGCGAGCCGCACGTGAGAGGCGAACGACTCCGCGTAAGCGACGCGCTGGGCGTTCTCCGTCCCGAGAGCGAAGGTGATCGGCACGGCCTCGCTGTTACGCCGACGCCGGTCATTGTCGTCGTCGTCAGGCTCCAGCGCGGTGAGTTTGCCGACATCGATGACCTGGGCGCCGGAGACGATCACCTTGGATACGGGCTTCTCGCCCTCCCCCTCGCCGTCGAAGGTGGCGTAGATGTTGACCTTCGCCCCCGGATTGATCTTTCCGGCGACGCCGGTGGAAGCGTCGATCATGATGGCGATCTCCTGCTGCCCCGGCTTCAGTGCGGGGCGCTTCACGATCATGTCGGACTGCAGCAGCGACCCCTTGCGCAGCGGGGTGACGGCTATCTTCCCGCGCACGTCGCCCAGGTCGGTGACGGCGGTGGACGGAAGCCAGCGCTCCGGCATCGACACCTTCTCGAACGAGCTCGCGTCCAGCGCCTTGTACGCGGAGACATCCGACTTCAGGCGGTACGCCGTGGTCTCAGGGCCGACTTTGGACTCCACGTCGTTGATGACGGACAGCACTCCGACGAACGCTCCGACGGCGCACAAGACCGACAGGACCAGGAGGATCACTCCGCGGCGCTGGCGTGCATTCATGAAGACCTGGTACCTCGTTCAGGGACGGAGACGGGGGCTGGGTGCGGGGCCGGAGACGAAGACGGGGACGGACGGGCAGGCGACACCGGGTGGAGGGGCCGGAAAGTGCGCGCCGGGAGCCGCGGGGACAGGGCGCCGTACGCGGGGCGCTTGAAGGGCCGTACGACGGGAGACGACCCGGCGGCTCCGGGGCTCCACGGGCCTCAACGGGCCTCAACGGGGGGCCAACGCGGGGCGTGCGGGGGCCGCCAGGGCGGCGCGGACGTCGTCCGTGCGCAGCACCGGCGCGGCGCAGAAGGCGCAGCGGTCACCGATGAGTTCGAGCCCGCACCAGTGGCATTCCTCTCTCCGTACAGACGCGACGAGCTGGTAGAGCACCGTGGGGTCGGGGATGGCCGCCGCGAACTCGGTCACTCTGGCCGTTCCCCACCAGTCGGCCGACTCGGCGGGGAGCGGCACCTCCTGGACGCCGCACACCCCCCACGTGCTGGCGATGGTGTCGGTGATCCACTCGGCGTGCGGCTGGCCGCGGGCGACGGTGAGGTGGGTGGTGAACCCGGGCCCCGGCGGCTCGTCCTCGATGCCGCCCACGGCGTACAGGTGTGGCGCGGGGTGGGTCAGGACGCCGAACTGCGAGCCCGGCACCCATGACTTGAGATGCGCGGCCAGGCTGACGGGAACCCGTTCGAGCTTGGTGACGCTGCCGAGCTGGGCGCCCGCGTGGATGTAGTGCGCGAGCAGCCGGGCCGCACAGCCGAGGACGCCGGGGCTGAAGTCGGATACGGATAACTGGCGCAGCTGGCGCGCCAGGACGGCGACGGCCAGCGGTGGCAGGTCCAGGGGCAGGAGGGCGATCCGCTCACTTTCCAGGAGGGTACGCACGGTGTGCAGCCTGCGGATCATCGGGAGTGGGGTCACGGCCGGGTAGAGCGTGACCAGGTAGCCCTGCTGGTCGAGGAGGGCGGCGGTGTCGCTGACGGCGGCTTCGAGCGGCTGGCTGCCGGGCTGCCGGAACACCACCGCTGAGGGCGTCTGCCCGTCAGGAGGAAGCACCAACTCGGGGCTGGTGACGGCTATCGCGGTGGTCACGTCTGGTCCCCGTCCACTCCGGGCCCATTCACTCCGGGTCATCCCCATCCGAGCACGGCAGTTCCGCCGCGTAGTACTACTGCCCCGTACGGGTGCCTCAGCACTTTATCCACGAATGGTGCGGCTGAGAACAGTTCATCGTAGTTATCGGGTGTGCGGGCACCGGGAGTTCACCGAAGCTGTGCGGAGCGCGCGGCGGCCTCCCCGCGCCGCAGCCGTACGCCTGGTCCGTATGTCAGAGCGCGTACGCCGAGGCCGTACGCGATGCCCGCACGCCGAGTGCGTACGCCCGAGCCGTACGCCGAGTCCGTACGCCGGAACCCAACGGCCGTGGTGCGCGCGGGCGCACGTTCCCCTGTCCCCCCGGCCGGCCCGATCGGCCCGGCCGCGATCGGGCGCGTACGGCCGCCGAAATTGCTCCAACCCTTGACAAGCCCATTGGTCTGGACCAGCTTTACGCCCATGCGGTGGCCACCGTCTTCAAGCTCCTCCTCCCACTCTTCCCCACGGAGGCAGTCGTGGACCGCGCACTACGTAGCAGGTACACCAGAAGCAGACGGTGGCTCACCGGTCGGCGGCGGGCAACCCGGGGGCTGGCGATGGCAGCCGCGTCAGCCCTCGCCGCCACGGCACTCGTGGCGGCCGGCGGCGCGGGCGCCCCGGCCCAGGCAGCCAGACCGGACACCGCCTCGCAAGCGGCGGCGGCCGAGCCCAACCTCGTGAAGAACCCCGGCTTCGAGACCGGCCTGAGCGGCTGGACCTGCTCGGGCGGCAGCGGAACCGCCGCGTCCAGCCCCGTGCACGGCGGGACAGCGGCGCTCAAGGCGACCCCGGCCGGGTCGGACAACGCCAAATGTTCGCAGACGGTGAGCGTCCAGCCGAACTCCTCGTACACCCTCAGCTCCTGGGTGCAGGGCAGTTACACCTACCTCGGCGCGAGCGGCACGGGAACGACGGACGTCTCGACGTGGACACCGTCGGCCTCCTCCTGGCAGCAGCTGACCACCAGCTTCAAGACCGGCGCGAACACCACCTCGGTCACCGTCTACACGCACGGCTGGTACGGGCAGCCCGCCTATTACGCCGATGACATCAGCCTCGTCGGACCGGGTGGCGGAGACCCCGGCGACCCCGTCCCCGGCGCCCCCGGCGGCCTGGCCGCCTCGGCGGCCACCTCCTCTTCCGTCAGCCTGAGCTGGAATCCGGTCAGCGGCGCGACCGGTTACCACGTCTACCAGGACGGCACCAAGGTGCAGGCGGCCAGCGGCACGTCCGCGACCGTGACCGGCCTCGCGCCCTCCACGGCGTACCAGTTCCAGGTCTCGGCGACCAACGCGGCGGGTGAGTCGCCCAGGTCGGCGGCGGTCACCGGCACGACAACGGCCGGGGGAGGCGGCAACGGCACCGTGCCCAAGCACGCGGTCACCGGCTACTGGCAGAACTTCAACAACGGCGCGACCGTCCAGAAGATCAGCGATGTGCAGAGCCAGTACGACATCATCGCGGTCGCCTTCGCCGACGCCACCGGCACACCCGGCGCCGTGGACTTCAGCGTGGACCCGGCGCTGAACTACAGCGAAGCCCAGTTCAAGGCCGACATCAAGGCCAAGCAGGCGGCGGGCAAGTCCGTCATCCTGTCGGTCGGCGGCGAGAAGGGCACCGTCTCGGTCAACAGCGCGGCCTCGGCGACGAACTTCGCCAACACGGTCTACGCGCAGATGCAGGAGTACGGCTTCGACGGCGTCGACATCGATCTGGAGAACGGGCTCAACGCCACCTACATGACGCAGGCGCTGCGCTCCCTCTCCGCGAAGGCCGGTCCGAAGCTGGTCATCACGATGGCCCCGCAGACCATCGACATGCAGTCCACGTCGAACACGTACTTCCAGACAGCCCTCAACATCAAGGACATCCTGACCGTCGTCAACATGCAGTACTACAACAGCGGCTCCATGCTGGGCTGCGACGGCAAGGTCTACTCGCAGGGCTCGGTGGACTTCCTCACCGCCCTCGCCTGCATCCAGTTGCAGGGCGGCCTGTCCCCGTCACAGGTCGGGCTCGGCCTTCCCGCGTCCACGCGCGGCGCGGGCAGCGGCTACGTGTCGCCGACCATCGTCAACAACGCCCTGGACTGTCTCGCCAGAGGCACGAACTGCGGCTCCTTCAAGCCCGCCAAGACCTATCCCGACCTGCGAGGCGCGATGACCTGGTCGACGAACTGGGACGCCAGCAACGGCAACGTCTGGTCCAACGGCGTCGGCCCGCACGTACACAACCTCCCGTAACCCCGCGCCGTACCGGCGCGGCTCCCGGTGCCGCCGCACATCTCGCCCCCTTGTGCGACGGCCCCGCCCCCACAGGCCGTGCCGCCCGCCGATCACTCGGCGGGCGGCACGGCCGCAGCGTATGGCCGGGAAGAGCCTGGCGGGCCTGGCCGCACTTTCTCCTCCCGGCGCCCCCTCTTCCCGGCTACCAGGGCAGCTCGCGCACCTGCTGCACGCACAGCACGATGAACAGCAGCCCCGACGACACCAGCATCACGTTGCTCAGCAGGCCGTTGCGCCATTCCGCGGGGGTGCGGTCGGTGTTGAGGAGCCAGACCAGGGTGAGAGCGAGGAACGGCATGAAGAACGCGCCGAGTACGCCGTAGACGATGACGAGCCCGAAGGGCTGGTCCAAGAAGAGCAGGCTGATCGGGGGAAACGTCAGCCACAGGAGATAGAGGCGGAAGGGAAGCGAGCGTTCATGGCGTGCGACCGCTCGCGAGCCCGCGTACGCCGGTGAGTCACCGCCTGAAGGATTCCCGTCCGGCGGTGAGCCTGTCTCCGCCAAGGAGGAGGACTGGCCTCCCGGTGGAACAGCGTCCGCCGGTGCGGTGCCATCTGGCTGCCGCGCGGCCACCGCGTGGGCCTTGCGGTAGTTCGCGACGAAGTCGGCGACCATCAGGCTCACCCCGTGCCACACCCCGATGAGGGACGAGAAGGACGTGGCGAAGAAGCCGATCAGGAACAGCTTCGCCGTAGCGGTGCCGTAGCGGTCCTCCAGTACGTCGCCGAGGTCGAGCAGCCCCTTGTCGCCCTTGGTGAGGGCGACGTCGGCCGAGTGCAGCAGCTCGGCTCCGACGATCAGCATCGCCACGACGAAGATGCCGGTGGTGACGTAGGCGACGCGGTTGTCGAGCCGCATCACCTTCATCCAGCGGGTGCTGGTCCAGCCCTTGGCGTTGACCCAGTAGCCGTACGCGGCCATCGTGATCGTGCCACCCACGCCGCCGATCAGCCCGAGGGTGTACAGCAGCGAGCCGTCCGGCAGGGCGGGGGCGAGCCCGGCGAACGACGCGCCGACGTCCGGGCCGACGCGGACAGCCACGTAGACCACCACCACGAACATCACGCCGACCAGCACCGTCATCGCCTTCTCGAAGACCGCGTACTGGTTGAACCAGACGAACGCCAACCCGACCAGTCCGGTGATCACTCCCCAGGTCCGCAGACTGAGGAAGTCCGGGAAGAGGGCCACCAGCGGCAGCGCGCTCGATGACATGGCGGTCGCCCCGTAGACGAAGCCCCAGATCACCACGTAGCCGACGAAGTAGAAGGTGGTCCACGGACCGAGTGTGCGCCAGCCCTCGAACAACGTGCGGCCCGTGGCCAGATGCCAGCGGCCGACCGCCTCCGCCAGGGAGATCTTCACGAGGCATCCGATGACCGCCGCCCACATGAGCGTGTAACCGAACTTGCTGCCCGCGATCAGCGTCGCGACCAGGTCCCCGGCGCCCACCCCCGTCGCGGCGACCACGATCCCGGGGCCGATATAGCGCCAACTCGACTTTCTCGGTGTGCCGGTGACTTCCTCACCGCTGTTCTCACTGGTGTGCGTCATGCGTCGCCTCCGCACTCGCCCCCTGATGTGTTGCGGATCATGAGACCCGTCCGGGACCCGATCGCACAAGAGGCTGTACGCGGGGTTGACAACCCCAATGGTCTGGACCACCTTTTACCGCAAGCTCAGGGCCCCTGAACGCGCAACGGCACCACTCCCCCCATCTCTCTCCCCCACGGAGGCAGTCGTGGTACGAGCACGATCAGGCACGTCCAGAAGGAAGCTGCTCAGCGGGTTGGCCGCCGCCGTCCTGGCCACGGCCGGGTTCGCCGCGGCGGGTCACGCGAGCGCCACCGAGGAGCCGGCGGCGGAGCGGTCCGCGACCCAGCGGTCCACGGCCGGGACCGCCGCCGTACCCCAGCACGCCGTCACCGGCTACTGGCAGAACTTCGACAACGGCGCGACGGTGCAAAAGCTCGGCGATGTCCAAGAGGAATACGACATCATCGCGGTCGCCTTCGCCGACGCCACCGGAACCCCCGGCTCCGTCGACTTCACGCTCGACCCCGCCCTGAACTACAGCGGGGCGGATTTCAAGGCCGACATCAAGGCCAAGCAGGCCGCCGGCAAATCCGTCATCATCTCGGTCGGCGGCGAGAAGGGCGCGGTGTCCGTCAGTGACGACGCGTCCGCCAACGCCTTCGCCGCCTCGATATCCGGCCTCATGGACGAGTACGGCTTCGACGGGGTCGACATCGACCTGGAGAACGGGCTCAACTCCACGTACATGACGAAGGCGTTGAAGACCATCCACGCCAAGCACAGCGATGTCGTGGTGACCATGGCACCGCAAACGGTCGATATGCAGTCGCCACAGAACGAGTACTTCAAGACGGCGCTCGCGATCAAGGACTTCCTGGCCGTCGTCAACACGCAATACTACAACAGCGGCTCCATGGTGGGCTGCGACGGCAAGGTCTATTCACAGGGCTCGGTCGACTTCCTCACCGGCCTCGCCTGCGTCCAGCTGGAAAACGGTCTCGACCCGTCACAGGTCGGCATCGGCGTCCCCGCCTCGTCGAAGGCGGCGGGCTCCGGATATGTCGCACCCAGCGTGGTCAACGCCGCCCTGGACTGCCTCACCCAGGGCACCGACTGCGGCTTTTTCAAGCCGTCCAGGACCTACCCGGGGCTGCGCGGCGCCATGGCGTGGTCCACGAACTGGGACGCCGTCAACGGCGACGAATTCTCCGGCCAGGTCGGCAAGCACGTGCACGGGCTGCCGTAACCCGTACGACCGAGTGCCGTGGCCGTCACCGTGACAGAACGGTGGCGGCCCCCTCGTGGACACAAAGCCACATACACCCGGTTTGAAGCCCCTTGACGTCTCTTGCTCTCTGGGAAAATGGTGGTGGAAACGCTGGCCTTTGAGTCAGCTGGCCATCCTTGCCAACAGAGATACCGGAGATGCGCGCCTCGTGAAGAAGACCCTCACCGCCACCTGGCCGTCGCGAGCGCGGCGCTCCTGCTGACCGCGTGCGGGGGCGACAGCGGCTCGGACGACAAGGACAGCAAGGACAGCAAGGACGAGATCAAGGGGCGGAGTCGGAGTCGGCTTCGCCCAAGCCGTCCGCTTCCGGTGACGACTCGGACAGCGCTCGCCCAGGCCGTCCGACGATCAAGCTGCCTGCCGACCTCAAGCTGACCTTCGAGAACACGTCCGCGCTCGCGTACGCGCAGCTCCGCGTGCCTGACACCGAGATCACGCTCAACCCCTCCGCCGACGGCAAGCAGACCGACGACCTGCCCACGTGGGCCTGGCTGGACAAGGCCACCTTCAAGAAGGTGTCGGTGACAGCGAGCGTCCCCGAGATCGACCTCTCGGCCACCACCACCGCCACCCCGGTCGGCCTCAGGATCGAGCCTGGCATGGCGGACGCCGAGGTGTACCCGGCCTCCGGTGAGTGTCCCATCAACGAGGACGGCAGCATCGGCACTCCGTACGCGAAGGGCAAGGAAGACGAGACGCCGCCGTGCGGGGTGAACTACCTGCGGTCGACCAACGGCTCGGGGCCCTTCCACTTCAAGGCCACCGTCACCTGGAAGGTCAACTGGGAGGGCTCGGACGGCAGCGGCGGCGACCTGCCGGACGGCACCTTCGGTACCACGACCGACATCACGGTCCAGGAGGCGCAGGCCGTCAACCGCTGACGGGCGGGGACAAACCGCACCTTGGACGGCACCGCGCGCCAGGTCCCTCCGCCACGGAGGGGCCTGGCGCGCCGAGTCCTCGCCGAGCAGGGTGTCAGCCGGCGTTCGTCAGCTGCTTCGCTCCCGCGGGCTTGGGGAGCGCGCACTCCGGCAGGCTCAGGTCGATCTTGTTTCCGGTGCCGACGCACTGCGTGATCTGGTACGACTGCTGGCCGTAGTTGATGCCCTTGTGGACGGTGATGTCGCCGTTCTCGTCCACCTCGCACGGGTTGTTGTCCGTGCACTTCTCACCCGACTCGTTGCCCGTGTTGTTCACGGCCACGACCTTGCCGGTGGAGGTGTCGATGACGGGCGAGCCCGAGGTGCCGCCGATGGTCTGGCAGTCCCGGGTGTAGCGGACGGAGTCCTTCCAGGTCCACTGGCCCTCGCGCAGCTCGTGCACGAATGCGTCGATGGAACAGCTGTAGGTCTTCTTCCAGTAGCCGGACACCACGGTGATGCTCGCGCCCTGCTCGGGGCGCTCGCCCGACAGGTCGAGGGCCTTGACGCCGAACTTCTTCTGGATCTCCGCGTAGGTCGCGTCCACCTCGTACAGCGAGACGTCGGTGTCCGTCATCGTCGCGTACGAGATCTTGGTCGCCTTGACCTTGCCCGCGTTGTTGGCCTTCGCGTCCAGCAGCGTGAAGCCGCGGCTCGACGGCTTGTCCACGATGACCTCGCCCGGCCCTGGGAAGCCCTCCTGCAGGCAGTGCCCGTTGGACATCACGAGCGCGGGGTCCTGATCGGTGGAGTTGGGCATCTTCACGACCGAGCCCGAGCAGTTACTCAGCGCCACCGCTCCCTCGAAGGTCACGGCCTTGGGCTTGTGCTTCGCCGCGCCGCTGTCCGCCGCCGCGGCCGGGGACGCGCCGAACCCGGCGACGGCGGCACCGCTCAGCGCCAGGGCCGACAGCGCGCCGATGAAGGTTCTGTTCATGTGGGGGGTTCCTCCATACCGAAATACTTTCGGATTTGACGTCCGCATTCTCATGGCGTGCCGCCTGGCAGGCAATGGTGCATACGGCCGGAACGGACGGATCGGCGGGTAGCCGCCAGCCGCCCCCTCGTCGCCACCCTCCGCCCCGCCTCGCCCTCTTGACCGTGACATGGCGGAGATCAACGATAGACGCGATGCCCACGTGAGCTACGCGCGCGTCAAACCCCCCACCCGTCGCACTGGAACATCCAGGAGAAGACATGCGACTGCGCACACGCGGTCGACGGCCAGCCGCCGTCGCCGCGCTCATAGCCATGGCTCTCGCCGCCCCCATCGCGGCCCAGGCCCATGAGACGGACTCGTCCGGCAACTCCTCCCCCGCATCCGCCACATCCGCCGCTTCGCCCTCCGATGGGCCCCTAGCCGCGGAGCGATCGCGGCAGTACGAGGTGAGCGGCCCCGACTCGGTCGCCCAGCGCACCCTGATCGCGCGGACCGGCGCCTCCATCGACGCGGTCCGCGCCCGCTCCGTGGTGATCACGGCGAACGCCGCTCAGCTCCGCCGCGTCCACGCGTTGGGGCACAAGACCGAGGAGTTGCCCGCGCCGCCGAAGCGGAACAGCTCGGGCAAGAAGACCGGCGTCAAGGACTTCCCGTCCGATGACTCCGGCTATCACCACTACAAGGAGGCGCTCGCGGAGATCGACAGCGCCGTCTCCAAGCACTCCGAGATCATGAGCAAGAAGGTGATCGGCACGTCCCACGAGGGCCGGGACATCGTCGCAGTCAAGATCAGCGACAAGGTCGGCACGGACGAGGCCGAGCCGGAGGTGCTGTTCACCCACCACCAGCACGCCCGCGAGCACCTGACCGTGGAGATGGCGCTCTACCTGGTGCGCGAGTTCGGCGACAAGTACGGCAGCGACGACCGCGTCACCAAGGCGGTCGACGGGCGCGAGATCTGGATCGTCCCCGACGTGAACCCGGACGGTGGCGAGTACGACATCTCCACCGGCGAGTACCAGAGCTGGCGCAAGAACCGGCAGCCCAACGAGGGCTCCGAGGAGATCGGCACCGACCAGAACCGCAACTGGGGTCACAAGTGGGGCTGCTGCGGTGGCTCCGATGGCAGCCCGGGCGGGGAGACCTACCGTGGTCCGGCCGCCGAGTCGGCACCCGAGGTGAAGGTCGTCGCCGACTTCGTCCGCAGCCGTGTCGTGGACGGCAAGCAGCAGATCAAGGCGGCCGTCGACTTCCACACGTACAGCGAACTGGTGTTGTGGCCCTACGGCTACACCAGTGACGACACCGCCGAGGGCATGACCCAGGACGACCACGACGTCTTCGCGACTGTCGGCAAGGACATGGCGCAGAGCAACGGTTACACGCCGCAGCAGTCCAGCGACCTGTACGTCACCGACGGTTCGGTCGACGACTGGCTGTGGGGCGACCAGAAGATCTTCGCGTACACCTTCGAGATGTACCCGGGCGAGAACGGCTCGGACGGCTTCTACCCGCCCGACGAGGTCATCGAGAAGGAGACCAGCCGCAACCGCGAGGCCGTGCTGAAGCTCGTGGAGAACTCGGACTGCATGTACCGGGCGATCGGCAAGGAAGAGGAGTACTGCAAGAGCTGAGCGTGAGTGACGCGTAAGCCGAGTGGTTCAGCTTCCCAGCGCCGGACGGGCTCAGGTTCGAGCCCGTCCGGCGCTGTGCGAGCGACACCATGAGCGGGGGCGGGTGCGTGAACGAGGCCGTGGGCGAGGGCCTTCAGCGGGGCCGTAGTCGCGGCCGAGACCCCGCGTGGGACCTGCTTACTTGGCCGCGGCCGCGGGCAGGCCCGGGATGACGGTGGACTTCTGGCTGACCTCGGCGTCGAGCTCGGCGCGCGGCTGCGGCAGCGTGCAGCCCGGCAGACCGAGGTCGATCTTGTTGCCGGTGCCGACGCACTTGGTGACCTGGTACGTCTGCTGGGCGTAGCCGATGCCCCGGCGGACGGTGACCTTGCCGTTCTGGTCGACCTCACACGGGTTGTTGACCGTGCACCGCTGGCCGGACTCGTTGATCGTGTTGTTCACGGCCACGACCTTGCCCGAGGCGACGTCCACCACGGGAGAGCCGGAAGTGCCGCCGATCACGTTGCAGGGCGAGGTGTAGCGGACCGAGTCCTTCCAGGTCCAGTTCCCCTCCTTGAGCTGGTGGGCGAAGCCGCTCACATTGCAGCTGTACGTCTTCTTCCAGTAGCCGGAGACCACCTTGATGGCGGTGCCCTGGGAGGGCCGCTGGGCGGACAGGTCCAGCGCCTTGACGCCGAACCGCTCCTTGATCTGCGCGTAGGTGGCGTTGACCTCGTACAGCGAGACATCGGTGTCGGTCATCGTCGCGTACGCGACCTTCGTCGCCTTCACCGTGCCCGCGGTGCCCGCGTTCGCGGTGAGCAGCGTGAAGTTACGGCTGGACGGCTTGTCCACGATGACGTCGCCGGGGCCTGGCATGCCGCCTTCGAGGCAGTGCCCGTTGGAGAGCACGAGGGCGGGGTCCTGGTCGGTGGAGTTGGGCATCTTCACTACCGAGCCCGAGCAGTTGCTGAGGGCCACTGTTCCCTCGTAAGTGACGGCTCTTGGGTGCTTCTTCGCCGGTCCGCTGTCCGCCGCCGACGCGGAGGAGACGCCGAGGCCGGCGAATGTGGCGCCACTCAGGGCCAGGGCGGAGAGCGCACCTATGACGGTTCGGTTCACGTGGGGGGTCCTTCCCAGTCGCATGTGCTGACGAATTGACATGCGCATTCTTGAGGCCGCGACGCACTTGAGCAATCAAGGAATCAGCACATCGGGAAAATGGCGCGTTCACGTCACCCCCAGATATTGACCGGGCCATGCCACAACCCAAGACTGTCCCCGGCGCCCGCGCGCAACCCCTGAGCGGGCTCCGATCCCGCACGTCGCACGACTGGACACACCCCCACCCAGGAGACCACATGCGACTTCGCACCCGGGGCAGACGGACCACCGTCCTCGCCGCCCTGCTCACCCTCGCCCTGTCCGCACCCCTCGTCGCCAGCGCCGATGACTCCGGCTCCGCGTCACGGCAGCCCGCGACCGAAGCGGCCGACGACGCCGACGTGGCCCGCCAGTACGAGATACCGGGCCACACCACCGTCGGCCAGCGCACCTCACTCGCCGCCACCGGCGCCGCCATCGACGCCGTACGCGGGGACTCCGTGGTGATCACCGCGGACTCCCGTGAGCTCAAACGCGTCCGGGCGCTCGGCTTCAAGCCGCAGGCGATGCCAGCGCCTCCCGCCCGGACCGGCGGCAAGGACGCCAAGCCGTTCGACTTCCCGCCCGCCGACTCGCGCTACCACAACTACGCGGAGGCCACGGCGGACATCAACGCCAAGGTCGCCAAGTACCCGAACATCATGAGCAAGAAGGTGATCGGCAAGTCGTACCAGGGCCGGGACATCGTCGCTATCAAGATCAGCGACAACGTCGGCACGGACGAAGCCGAGCCCGAGGTGCTGTTCACGCACCACCAGCACGCCCGCGAGCACCTGACCGTGGAGATGGCCCTCTACCTGCTGCGCGAGTTCGGTGAGGACTACGGCACCGACGCCCGCATCAAGAAGATGGTCGACAGCCGCGAGATCTGGATCGTGCCCGACGTCAACCCGGACGGCGGCGAGTACGACATCGCGACCGGCTCCTACCGCAGTTGGCGCAAGAACCGGCAGCCCAACTCGGGCTCCTCCAACGTCGGCACCGACGAGAACCGCAACTGGAACTTCAAGTGGGGCTGCTGCGGCGGCTCCTCCGGCAACACCGGCTCCGAGACCTACCGCGGCACCTCCGCCGAGTCGACACCCGAGGTGAAGGTCGTCGCCGACTTCGTCCGCAGCCGGATCGTCGGCGGCAAGCAGCAGATCAAGACGGGCATCGACTTCCACACGTACAGCGAACTGGTGCTGTGGCCGTACGGCTACACGTACGCCGACACGGCGCCAGGGCTGACCCAGGACGACCGCGACGCGTTCGCCACCGTCGGCCGCAAGATGGCCGCCAGCAACGGCTACACCCCCGAGCAGTCCAGCGACCTCTACATCACCGACGGGTCGATCGACGACTGGCTGTGGGGCAACCAGAAGATCTTCGGCTACACCTTCGAGATGTACCCGTCGTCCGCCGGTGGCGGCGGCTTCTACCCGCCCGACGAGGTCATCGAGCGGGAAACCAGCCGCAACCGCGACGCGGTGCTCCAGCTGCTGGAGAACTCCGACTGCATGTACCGGTCCATCGGCAAGGAGCAGCAGTACTGCACCGGTAGCTGAGCGGTGAGGGGCACCCGCTCGGGCAGCTGAGCGGTGTGCGGCACTCGCTCGGGCGACTGGGCGGTGTGCGGTGGCCGGCCGTCGGTGAATGGCGGTCGGCCGCTGCCTTGCCGGGGCGCCCTGTCCGTGGCGTACACGAATACGCGACGCACGCGATGCATGCGGCATACGTGGTGTACGTGACGTACGGGGCGCCCACGCGCGTGAGCCCGCAGGACGGAATCAGAGGAATCAAGGGAAATCAGAGGATGCGAGAGGGGAACAGAGAGGAACAGAGGGGTCAGATCACCAGGCTCAGCAGCGCGGCGACCGCGAAGCCCGCGACCGACAGCACCGACTCAAGCACCGTCCACGACTTGAGGGTGTCGCGCTCGGAGATGCCGAAGTACTTGGAGACCATCCAGAATCCCCCGTCGTTCACATGCGAGGCGAAGATCGAACCCGCCGAGATCGCCACGATCACCAGCGCCAGGTGCGCCTGGGTGTAGTCGCCGTCAGCGAGCAGCGGGGAGACGATGCCCGCCGTCGTGACGATCGCGACCGTCGCCGACCCCTGCGCGACCCGCAGCACCAGTGAGATCAGCCAGGCCAGCACGATGACCGGCAGCCCGGCGTTGCCGAACGCGTCGGCCAGGGCCTGCGCGACGCCGCTGCCCTTGAGCACAGCACCGAACACCCCGCCCGCGCCGACCACGAGCAGGATGTTGCCGACCGGCTTGAGCGAGGCGGTGGACACGGTCTCCAGGGACTTACGAGACCAGCCCCGGCGCAGCCCCAGCAGGTAGTAGGCGAGCAGCAGCGCGATGGTCAGCGCGACAAAGGGGTGGCCGAAGAACTCGATGACCGAGCGGAGGGTGCTCGGGTCCAGGGCGATGGAGGAGAACGTCGCACAGAGGATGAGCAGCAGCGGCGTACCGATGATGGCGAGGACGGTACCCACCGCCACCGGCTGCTCCCCCGCCGCCGAGCCGCCAACCCCTCCGCCCGCTGCCGGGCCACCGGCCCTTCCGGCCACGGTCCCGGCCGCAGGGCCGGTCGCCGTCCCGGTCGCCGCTCCCGTCGCTGTTCCGGTCCCCGTCCCGGTCGCTGTTCCGGTCGGCGGTACGTCCTTGGTGCCGCGCGTCGCGAGTTGTTCGGCCTTCACCGCCGCCCTGGCCTCCTCGGCCGCCTCCACCATGTCCTGCGGCACGGCGACGAAGACGCGCTGACCGATCCAGGCGGCGTACGCCCACGCGGCGAGCACCGCGGGCATTCCGCAGACGACGCCCATCAGGATGACCCACCCGAGATCCACGTGGAGCAGCCCGGCCGCGGCCACCGGACCCGGGTGCGGCGGCAGGAAGGCGTGCGTCATGGACAGCCCGGCGAGCAGCGGCATGCAGAACAGCAGGATCGACTTGCCGCTGCGCTTGGCGGCCGCGTAGACGATCGGCGCGAGGACGAAGATGCCGACGTCGAAGAAGACCGGGATGCCGAAGATCAGGCCGGTCAGGCCCATGGCGAGCGGCGCCCGGCGTTCGCCGAAGAGGCCGAGCAGCCGGGAGCTCAACGCCTCTGCGCCGCCGGACACTTCGAGTATCGCGCCGAGCATGGTGCCGAGGCCGATGATGATCGCTATGTGGCCGAGGATGCCGCCCATGCCGGATTCGATCAGCGAGACGGCTTCGGATCTCTGCACGGTGCCGAAGAGTTCGGTCACGGACAGCCCGGCGGCCAGGCCCACCGCGATGGACACGGCGAGCAACGCGACGAACGGCTGCAGCCGCACCTTGATGATCAGGAAGAGCAGGAGCGCGATGCCGAGGGCGGCGACGGTCAGCAGACCGGCGGTGCCGTCGATCAGCAGCAGGAGACCACCGGTGTGGGGTGGCGTCTCCGCGGCGGGGGCGGCTGTGAGCAGCATGGGATCTCCGTGGGTCTACGGCGGATCGGGGCATGGAGGAGCGCGGCACGGCGGCTGCGCGCCGCGTGCCGGGCGGAGGGGGGTGGGGAGACGCGTAGGGGTGTGGTGAGTCACGTGCCTGGAGATGTGAGACGAGAGGTTGGGTGTACGGCCCGTGGCGGGCAGGGCTGGGCGGTCCACGCACGGGGGATGCGTGCCGCGCCCCGCCCACCACGGGAGTGGGGACACCCGGCCGCCCGAGCCGGGGCCGGGGCCGGGGCCGGGGGCCGAGCCAACTCCGGCCCAGGGCCGTGGGCCGTGGGCCGTGGGCCGGAGTCTGCTGCTGGAGGGGCTGGGTCAGCCGAGGACGGCGAGCGCGTCGATCTCGATGAGGAGCCCGGCGGGCAGGCCGACGTACACGGTCGTGCGGGCCGCGGGCGCCTCCTTCAGGTCGGCGAAGTAGTCGTTGTAGATCTCGTTCATCTCGGCGAAGTGGTCGACGTCGGTGAGGTAGACGCGGAGCATCATCACGTCCTCCCAACTGGCGCCGCCCTCTTCGAGGATGGCCCGCACGTTGGCGAGCGTCTGGAGGGTCTGCTCACGCAGCGTCGGACCGGCCGGAGTCGGGGCCTGCCCCTCGGTCGCCGGAAGGAAGCCGACCTGGCCGGCGACCTGGAGGATGTTGCCCTTCCGCACGCCGTGCGAGAACTTCGCGGGCGGCGCGGTGTGCGTGGCCGGGGTGATCGCCGTCTTCTGCAGCTTGTCGCTCATGCCGGGACTTCCTTACGTGTGGTGCCTGACGGGGCTTGCCGGATGGGTGGTTCAGTGGTTCTTCCCCGAGTACTCACGGCTGATGGTTTCGGCGGTGCGGCGCACCAGCGGGAGCAGGGTGAGCAGTTCGTCGGCGGTGACGACGACATTCGGGGCGGAGACCGAGCACGCGGCGACGACGCGTCCGTCAGCCCCGCGAATGGGGGCGCCGACGCAGTTGATGGACTCCTCGTGGCCGCCGAGGTCGGAGGCCCAGCCCTGCTCGCGCACCTTGGCCAGCTCCGCGAGGAAGGCGGCCGGGCCCGAGGTCGAGCGGGACGTGTACATGGGGTATTCGAGCCGGTCGGCGACGGCGCGCCGCTCCTGCTCGGGCAGGTCGGCCAGGAGCAGCTTCGCCACGGCGGCGACGGTGATGGCCACCGGCTTGCCGATCCGGGAGTACATACGGACCGGGTAGCGGCTCTCCACCTTGTCGATGTAGAGCACCTCGTTCTCCTCGTAGACCGCGAGGTGCACGGTGTGCCCGCACTTCTCGTTGAGCGCGACGAGGTGGGGGTGGGCGATCTCGCGCACGTCCAGGTTCTCGACGGCTTCCTGCGCGAGGGCGAACAGCCGCGCCCCGAGCCGGTACCGCTGGTCCTGCTGGCGGTAGACCATGCCGTGTTCGTGCAGGGTGCGGAGCAGCCGCAGTGCGGTCGACTTGTGTACGCCAAGCCGGGTCGCGACCTGTTCGAGATTGGCTGGGCCCTCCGCGAGCAGGGGAAGGATGCTCAGCGCTCGGTCGACGGTTTGGCTCATCGGTTACGTACCTCCGCGTTGGTTGCCTCTACGGTAGGTACCGCCGGGCGCGCCTCGTCCCGCCCCGCACCGCGCGCTCGTGGCGACGGCACCGTCCCCGCCCCGCCATGGTCCGCCCCTTGTTCCGCCCCTTGTGCCGCGCCGTGGTCGCCTCCGGGGCCCGGGTCCGCGCCGGGGGCCGCCCAGCCGGGGCCGAGGCGCAGCGCGGCCCAGGCTTCGGGGCCGAGGGCGGCCAGCCGGTCGGCCTGCTGCCGGCTGGGTGGCCTACCGAGGTCGCCGGGAACCGTGAGTGCGGCGGCGGCCATCAGATGGCCGTGCCGCAGGCGGGCGAAGGCGGGCAGGCCGCGCAAGGTGGCGGAGAGAAAACCGGCGGCGAACGCGTCTCCCGCGCCTACGGAGGCGACGACATCGACGTGTAGCGCGGGCGCGTATGTCACCTCATCAGCCCCGCTCGTCGCCCGAGCCCCGGCACCCTCAGCAGACCCACAAGGCGGAGCAGCGGGGGCAGGGGAAGTGGCTGGCGCAGGGCAGCCCTCATTCCCGTCTCGTACGTACACCGTCGCCCCATCCGCACCATGCTTGACGACCAGCACCGGCGGCTCGGGCAGCGCGGCCCTGATCGCGGAGGCGCCGCGCAGCCCCCAGGCGGCCTCCGCCTCGTCCTCGCCGACGAAGACGAGGTCGCAGCCGCGCGCGAGTTCGGCGAGCACGGCGGGACTCGCGTGCCCGCCGCCCGACCGGCCACCGGTGCTGGAACGAGCGTCGGCGCGGAGGCCACGGGCCCGCCCCTTCCACAGCCCGACCCGGTAGTTGACGTCGAAGGAGATCAGCGGGCGGCCCGGGGCCGGGGCGGTGAGCCGGCGCAGCAGGGCCAGGCAGTCGGCGGAGAGGGCGGCGGTGATGCCGGACAGGTGCAGGACCTGGCCGCTCCACAGCGTCGCGAGGTCCATCAGGCCCGGCGCCATCGCGGCGGCCGCGGAGCCCGCCCGGTAGTAGACGACCTCGGCACCGTCGGCGGGTGCGGCCGCGTGGACGGCGCGCTCTCCGGCGGTACGGAAGTAGATCCCGGTGGGCCGGTGCGGGTCGCGCTGGACGGCTGAGGTGTCCACGCCGGTGGCGGCGATGGCGTCCACCAGGTGGTCGCCGAAGCCGTCGGCGCCGACCCGGCTGACCCAGCGCGCCGAGTGCCCGAAGCGGGCGAGGCAGCAGGCGACGTTTGATTCGGCGCCACCGATTCCGCGGGTGAAGGAGGGAACGTCGGCGAGTCGGCCGGGCCGTTCGGGCAGGAACGTGACCATGGATTCACCGAGGCACACGACGTCGGCGTGCGGGCTGCTCGGGGCTGCGGTCACGATCGCTCTCGCTCCTGTCGCGCGGCTGATCCTGGGGGTGGTCACACCGTTGACCCGGTGCTTGCCGGGATGTTAGACAGCTGTAAGCGATATACGCAATGAGTGTTGCAGCTTATGCAACAGGACCTCTTTGGGGGGCGCCATGGCCACCGACAACAGCCCTGCGAGCGGCACCACGGACCGGAGCGCGGACGGGAGCAGGGACGGGAGCGCGAACGGCACGTCAGGCGACACCGCCCCCAGCGTCTCCAGCAGCCCTGACGCCCGCAGCGCCCCCACTGCCTCCGCCTCCGCCGCCTCCGCCTCCGCCTCCGCCTCCGCCTCCAGCGTTCCTGGCATCGCGTCAGGCGCCGTAGCGCGACTCGCCGACGAGCGGGTCGACTACCGGTTCAAGGGGCTGCCCCCGGACGCCGACGGCCGCACCGTGGGAGAGCTCGCCGCCGAGCGCCGGTCCTTGTTCACCGGCGGTTTCACCACGCCGGTGCTCGCGCTCTCCGCCGAGTCCGTTGAGCACAACGTGGCTCTCATGGAGACCTACGCCCACCGGCACAGCCTGGCGTTCGCCCCGCACGGCAAGACCTCGATGGCCCCTCGCCTCTTCGAGCAGCAGCTCGCCCACGGCGCGTGGGGCATCACCGCCGCCCTCCCCGCTCATGTGCGGGCGTACCGCGCCTTCGGCGTTCAGCGGATCTTCCTGGCCAACGAGGTCGTCGACGCCCCCGCGTTGCGCTGGCTGGCCGCCGAGCTGACCGCCGATCCGGACTTCCGCCTCCTGTGTTACGTGGACTCGGTGCGGGGCGTCGAGCTGATGGACGCCGCGCTCCGGGAGGCCGGGGCGGCCCGCCCCATGGAGGTCGTGGTCGAGTTGGCGGCGGGCGCCGACGCGCGCACGGGCGCGCGTACGGAGGCCGACTGCGCCGCCGTCGCCGACGCCGTGGCCGCCGTAGCGACGCTGCGGCTCGTGGGCGTCGCCGGATACGAGGGCGAGGTGCCGCAGGCGGACGACGCGTCCGTCCGTGCCTGGCTGCGTCGGCTGACCGCGCTGGCCGTCGAGTTCGACCGAGCGGGGCGTTTCGGGGCTGACCCGGCCGAGATCGTGGTCAGCGCGGGCGGCAGCGCCTGGTTCGACACGGTGGCCGAGGTGTTCGCCGAACTGCCCGCGTTGTCGGGGCCGGTGCTGAAGCTGCTGCGCTCCGGCGCGTACGTCTCCCACGACGACGGTCACTACCGCCGCCTGACCCCCTTCAACCGGGTGCCGGAGGAGGGCGCGCTCCAGCCCGCTTTCCGGCTGTGGACACAGGTCGTCTCCCGGCCCACCCCCGGGCAGGCGTTCGTCAACGCGGGCAAGCGCGACGCGGCGTACGACCTCCACCTGCCGATGGCCCAGGTCGTCAGGGACGCCCGTACCGGCGAGATCCGCCCGGCGGACGGCATCACCGTCACCGGCCTGTCCGACCAGCACGGCTGGCTGCGTACGGAAGAGGGAGCCCGGCTTGAGGTCGGCGACTGGGTCGGGCTCGGCCTTTCCCACCCGTGTACGTCCTTCGACAAGTGGCAGCTGATTCCCCTGGTCACGGCGGACGGCACGGTCACCGACTACATCCGCACCTTCTTCTGAGCCGAACGGCGCACTGGCCGCACAGGGGCCGAACCGACGGCCGAATCCCGGAACCGACGGGCCCCGGCATCCCACCACCCGGGCAGGCCCGGGCGCGCGACCGGACCACCCGTCCGGCGGCCAGGACACCCGAACGGGCCCACCCCTACGCGAAGGAAGCGCCACCATGGAACAGGACCTGGTCATCCGCGACGTCCGTGTCATCGACGGCACCGGTGGCGCCTCCTTCCGGGCCGACGTGGCCGTATCGGACGGCCGGATCGCCGAGCTCCGGCGGGAGACGGACAGCGGCCCGCGACCGGGCGGCCGCCGGGTCGTCGAGGCCCACGGCCTCGCCCTGGCCCCCGGTTTCATCGACATGCACGCGCACAGCGACCTCGCACTGCTGCGCGACCCCGCGCACGAGGCGAAGGCCGCGCAGGGCGTCACCCTGGAGGTCATCGGCCAGGACGGCCTGTCGTACGCGCCCGTGGACGACCGCACGCTCGCCGAGGTGCGGGCGCAGATCGCGGGCTGGAACGGCGGCGGGCCCGGCACGACGGACCTCGACTTCGCCTTCGACTGGCGGAGCGTCGGCGAGTATCTGGACCGGCTCGACCACGGCTTCGGCGGCCAGGGGATCGCGGTCAACGCCGCCTACCTCATCCCCCAGGGCACGGTGCGGATGCTCGCCGTGGGCTGGGACGACCGGCCCGCGACGGCGGAGGAGACGGCGCGGATGCGGGAGCTGGTCGCGCAGGGCATGCGGGAGGGTGCGGCCGGGCTCTCCTCCGGGCTGACGTACACGCCGGGGATGTACGCCTCGGACGCCGAGCTGACCGAGCTGTGCCGGGTCGTCGCCGCGCACGGCGGCTACTACTGCCCGCACCACCGCTCGTACGGGGCGGGCGCCCTCCAGGCGTACGAGGAGATGATCGCCCTCACCCGGGAAGCGGGCTGCGCCCTGCACCTGGCGCACGCGACCATGAACTTCGGGGTGAACAAGGGCCGCGCCCCCGAGCTGCTGGCCCTCCTCGACCGGGCGCTGGACGACGGCGCCGACATCACCCTCGACACGTATCCGTACACGCCCGGCTGCACGACGCTCGTCGCGATGCTGCCGAGCTGGGCGGGTGAGGGCGGTCCTGAGGCGGTCCTCGCCCGGCTGCGGGATGACGCGGTGGCCGAGCGCGTCCGGTACGTCATGGAGGTCGAGGGCGCCGACGGCTGCCACGGGGTGCCGATCGAGTGGGACACCATCGAGATCTCCGGCGTCACCGACCCGGCGCTGGCGGGCGTGGTCGGCAAGACCGTTGCCCGCGCCGCCGCCGAACGCGGCGAGGAGCCGTTCGCCACCGGCCGGCGGCTGATGATCGAGGACCGGCTGGGCTCCACGATCCTCCAGCACGTCGGCCATGAGGAGAACGTACGGGCGATCATGCGGCACCGGGTGCATACCGGCGGCAGCGACGGCATCCTCCAGGGCGACAAGCCGCATCCGCGCGCCTACGGCACCTTCCCCCAGTACCTGGGGCGGTACGCCCGCGAGCTCGGTGTCCTCTCTCTGGAGGAGTGCGTGGCGCATCTCACCTCACGCCCCGCGGCCCGGCTGAGGCTGCTGGACCGGGGCCTCGTACGCACCGGGTACCGGGCCGATCTCGTGCTCTTCGATCCCGAGACGGTCGCCCCCGGCGCAACTTTCGAAGCCCCTCGCCGCCTTCCTACCGGCATTCCGCATGTCCTGATCGACGGTCGCTTCGTCATCGAAGACGGCCGCCGGACAGACGTGCTCGCCGGCCGCTCGGTCCGCCCGCCGCGCACCGGCTGACCTGCGCCCGCCGCGCGCTGCCCGCGCCCCTCCGGACGCCTCCGACGTGGTGATAAACACCGCGCGACCCTCGAAACGCGCCCGTAGGGTGGCGGACATGCAGGTGATCCAGTCAACCAAGCTCGCAAATGTCTGCTACGAGATCCGTGGCCCGGTGCTGGAGGAGGCAATGCGGCTGGAGGCAGCAGGTCACCGCATCCTCAAGCTCAACACCGGCAACCCGGCGCTGTTCGGCTTCGAGTGCCCTCCCGAGATCCTTGAGGACATGCTGCGCTCCCTCGGCGGCGCGCATGGCTACGGTGACGCGAAGGGGCTGCTGTCGGCCCGGCGCGCGGTCGTACAGCACTACGAGACCAAGGGCGTGGAGCTCGACGTCGAGGACGTCTACCTCGGCAACGGTGTTTCCGAGCTGATCCAGATGTCCATGCAGGCACTGCTCGACGACGGCGACGAGGTGCTGGTCCCCGCGCCCGACTATCCGCTGTGGACGGCTGCCGTCTCGCTGGCGGGCGGCACGGCCGTGCACTACCGCTGCGACGAGCAGGCGGACTGGATGCCTGACCTCGCCGACATCGAGCGCAAGATCACCGACCGCACCAAGGCCCTGGTGATCATCAACCCGAACAATCCCACGGGCGCGGTCTACGACGACGGGATGCTGCGCGGCCTGACCGAGATCGCCCGCCGCCACAACCTGATCGTCTGCTCGGACGAGATCTACGACAGGATCGTCTACGACGGCGTCATCCACACCCCGACCGCCGCTATCGCCCCCGACCTGCTGACGCTCACCTTCAACGGGCTCTCCAAGAACTACCGCGTCGCGGGCTACCGCAGCGGCTGGATGGCGGTCTGCGGCCCGAAGGCACACGCCGCCAGCTACATCGAGGGCCTGACCATCCTCGCCAACATGCGGCTGTGCGCGAACATGCCCGTGCAGCACGCCGTGGCCACCGCCCTCGGGGGCCGCCAGTCGGTCAACGAACTCGTACAGCCGGGTGGCCGACTGCTGGAGCAACGCGATGTGGCGTACGAGATGCTCACCCAGATCCCCGGCGTGACCTGCGTGAAGCCCAAGGGCGCGCTGTACGCCTTCCCCCGCCTCGACCCCAAGGTCTACAAGATCAAGGACGACCGGCGGATGGTGCTCGATCTGCTGCGCGCCGAGAAAATCATGATCGTGCACGGCACGGGCTTCAACTGGCCCGACCCTGACCACTTCCGGCTGGTCACCCTGCCGAACGCGAAGGACCTCGCCGACGCGGTGACGCGCATCGGCGGATTCCTGGAGGGCTACGCGCAGTAGCGGACGGTAACGCGCAGCAGGTCGGCGGCGTCGCGGGGCGGTCGGTGTGATGGGCGACGGTACGACCGTGGCGAGCCCGGCCGCCGGTGGCGCCGTACGGCGGCCCGAGCGGGAGCGGCCGACAACCGCCGGTCACCGGGCCTGACGCGGCGGTCCGCGCCCGCTCCCGGCGGGAACGGGCGGCCAGTCCGCGCTGCTCGGGGGCGGCGCTCAGCGGATCGGGGTGACCCAGCTGTCGACGTCTGTGGAGGTGTCCTTCGTCAGGTCGGCGGTGTTGTTCATGACGAACATCTCCTCGCCCGCGCGCAGCGGCGCGGCGCGGAACGCCCGCCGGAACAGCTTCTCGCCCTGGCTGGTCAGCTTCAGGGGAGCGTTGATGACGCGGATGCGGGTCTTGGTGAACCCGATGTTCTCGCGTCGCAGGTCGAAGCGCAGGAACGTGGCCCGTTCGGCGACGGTGCGCCCGTTGATCGCGGCTCGCGCCAGGGTGCGCGGGGGTTCGTTGAGGTGGTTCTTCAGCCGGGTCAGGTCCAGCGTGGTCTTGCGGTGGCGGAAGGTGATGCCGCCGGCGAGCTTCGCGCTGTTCCTGGTGCCCTCGGTGAAGGGAAGCGTCACGCACTCGCGCCATTCGCCGGTCCGCCGCGCCCTGCCCGTCGCTTCCATGGAGATGCCGGCGTCAGCCAGCCGGTTGAACGCCTTATGCCGCAGACAGAGTTGTGCCTCGCCGTTGATCGGGGTGGTCTCTTCCCGCGCCTCGGCCGGGGTCAGGGTGCACGCCAGCGCCGCCGCGACGAGGGCAGCGCCTGTCATACCTCGCATCATGCCTGGTCCTCACACTTCGAGCCGCCCGTGGTTCGGTCGGCATACGAGGACAACGGGGGCTGCCACCTCGGGGTGACGTCGTGTCCGCGCACCTTCACCCGAGTGTCAGCACAGGTGGAACAGGACAGCTGCCGCGCCTGGCCCCAAACCCGGCAGCCAGACGGCCGCGCACCACACGGGCGGTGAGCCAATCAGGTGAACGGGCCCGCACGCCCGTCCACGGGCCACCACGTGACGCAGCCCTTCCCTAGCCCCTCATACACCCATGCGCCCCCGCTCACCCCTTTGCCCTCTTCACGCTCCGGTTCGCGCCAGGCCCAGGGTGGGGGACAGTGGAGTAACCGAGCCACAACGGCAGATTTCGCAAGAAGGGCACATGATGCAGGCATGGAGACTGCTGCGCACCGGCCACCGCCAGGCGACCGCCACACCGCCCCCGAAGGCACCCGAACCACTGCTGCCCTACCCGGACGGGTGGTTCGCACTGGCGACCAGTAGCGAGCTGAGCCCGGGCTCGGTCCTCACGCGCCAGCTGATGGGCGAGGACGTGGTGCTCTACCGCACGGAGAGCGGACGGGTATGCGCGGTCCGGCCCCACTGCCCGCACCTGGGGGCACACCTCGGCCACGGCGGGACGGTACGGGGAGAGAACATCGTCTGCCCCTTCCACCACTTCACGTACGACCCGAATGGCATCTGCGTCAAGACCGGTTACGGCACCGCCCCGCCGAAGGCACGGCTCTCGTCCCTTGAGTGCCGGGAGACCAACGGCCTCCTCCTCGTCTGGCGACACGCCCTCGGCGAGGCTCCCACCTGGGAGGTCGAGGCGCTGCCCCCGGAGGGCTACCCCCCGCCGTTCTGCTCCCAGCGCACGCTGGTCGACCACCCGCAGGACGTCGTCGAGAACATCGTCGACTTCGGGCACTTCACCCCGGT
The DNA here is from genome assembly GCF_059026195.1 of Streptomyces sp. A01. NCBI lineage: Bacteria > Bacillati > Actinomycetota > Actinomycetes > Kitasatosporales > Streptomycetaceae > Streptomyces > Streptomyces sp. A01. The sequence continues at coordinate 75,366 of NZ_JBWLKN010000012.1, forward strand.
CCACGGAACAGTCGGCGAGATCCTCGCCGAGCCGCGATTCGAGGGGCCCCGCTTCGACACGACGTTCCGGCTCCACCGGGCCAATACCCAGTCGGCTTTGAACGCCTCGTTCGTGCCGACGGTGAAGGTCACGGTCCACGGGCTCGGTGTCATCCAGACCGAGGTCGAGATCGCCAAGGTCGGCTGCGTACTGCGCGTCCTGGTGTGCCCGACCCCCGTGGACCCCGTCCACGTCGTCGTACGCATGACCACAACGACGCGGCCCACCAACCCCGGCCACGGAAGAATCGCCGAAACCCTGGCCGCCCTCGCCTCCCGCCCGCTCAACTGGCTGACCTGGCACGATATGAGTAAGGACTTCCCCATCTGGTCGAACAAGACCTACCTGGAACGCCCCCGGCTGACCGCGGGAGACGGCCCGATCACCAAGTACAGACGCTGGGCCCGGCAGTTCTACAGCACCCCGGAGACCACCCCCGGAAACCGAAGAGGCAGCGAGCACACCGCCCCCACGGACGTATAAGGCCCCCATACAAGCCCGTCCGGCGATTGAGGGCATCCTTGGAACCCAGTCGGCACGGTGTTCGAGGACACCCAAAGCCTCGCGAGGGCAAGTGGAAGGTCGTCTTCTTCCAGCCCAAGGGCTTCACCTTCATGCGCCAGACCAGCCCTCCGACCTTAGGAGCCCGTCCGGCGCTTGAGGACCACTACAAGCCCGTCCGGCGATTGAGGACACGTGAAGCCCGTCCGGCGCTTGAGGACCGGGCAACCCCAGGCCGGGAACCTCACCTCAAGAAGAGCGGGCACACGAAAGGCTCGTCGCAGGCGCCCACCGACGCCTGCGACGAGCCTCAAACCCAGCCCTGGGCCCAGCCCAGAACCCGGCTTCCCCGGGCGGTCAGCCCAACCGCTCAACCAGCGCCCGGTACTCGTCCCACAGCTCCGTCGGCGTGTGGTCACCGAAGGTGTTGAGGTGCTCCGGGATCAGACCGGCTTCCTCACGCCACACGTCCTTGTCGACGGTGAGCAGGAAGTCCAGGTCCGCCTCGCCGAGCGCGAGCCCCTTCGTGTCGAGCGCTCCCTTGGCCGGGAGCACGCCGATGGGGGTCTCGACGCCCTCGGCCTTGCCCTCCAGACGCTCGACGATCCACTTCAGGACGCGGCTGTTCTCACCGAAGCCCGGCCACACGAACTTGCCCGCCTCGTTCTTGCGGAACCAGTTCACGTAGTAGATCTTCGGCAGCTTCGCCTGGTCGGCGTTCTTGCCGACCTTGATCCAGTGGCCCATGTAGTCGCCCATGTTGTAGCCGCAGAACGGCAGCATGGCGAACGGGTCGCGGCGCAGCTCACCGACCTTGCCCTCGGCGGCAGCGGTCTTCTCCGACGCCACGTTCGCGCCGAGGAAGACACCGTGCTGCCAGTTGAAGGACTCGGTCACCAGCGGGACGGCGCTGGCCCGGCGGCCACCGAAGAGGATCGCCGAGATCGGCACGCCCTTGGGGTCCTCCCACTCGGGCGCGATGATCGGGCACTGCCCGGCGGGCACGGTGAAGCGGGCGTTCGGGTGGGCGGCCGGGGTCCCGGACTCGGGCGTCCAGTCGTTGCCCTTCCAGTCCGTGAGGTGCGCGGGCGCCTTCTCGGTCATGCCCTCCCACCACACGTCACCGTCGTCGGCGAGCGCGACGTTGGTGAAGACCGAGTTGCCCCAAAGGGTCTTCATGGCGTTGGCGTTGGTGTCCTCGCCGGTGCCGGGGGCGACGCCGAAGAAACCCGCCTCCGGGTTGATCGCGTAGAGGCGGCCGTCCTCGCCGAAGCGCATCCAGGCGATGTCGTCGCCGATGGTCTCGACCGTCCAGCCGGAGATCGTCGGCTCCAGCATGGCGAGGTTGGTCTTGCCGCACGCCGACGGGAAGGCGGCGGCGACGTACTTCGACTCACCCTGCGGCGGGGTGAGCTTGAGGATCAGCATGTGCTCGGCGAGCCAGCCCTCGTCACGCGCCATGACGGAAGCGATGCGCAGCGCGTAGCACTTCTTGCCGAGCAGCGCGTTGCCGCCGTAGCCGGAGCCGTACGACCAGATCTCGCGCGCCTCGGGGAAGTGCGAGATGTACTTCGTGGAGTTGCACGGCCACGGCACGTCCCTCTCGCCCTCGGCGAGCGGGGCGCCGAGGGTGTGCACGGCCTTGACGAAGAACCCGTCATCGCCCAGCTCGTCGAGAACGCGCTGGCCCATGCGGGTCATGGTGCGCATCGAGACGGCGACATACGCCGAGTCGGTGATCTCCACGCCGATGGCGGACAGCGGCGAGCCGACCGGTCCCATGCAGAACGGGACGACGTACATGGTGCGACCGCGCATGGAGCCACGGAAGACGCCCTGCTCCCCCGTGAAGATCTCGCGCATCTCCTCGGGGTGCTTCCAGTGGTTCGTCGGGCCCGCGTCCTCCTCCTTCTCGGAGCAGATGAACGTACGGTCCTCGACACGTGCCACGTCACTGGGGTCGGAGGCCGCGTAGTAGGAGTTGGGCCGCTTGATCGGGTCGAGCTTCTTGAACGTGCCCTTCTCGACGAGTTCGCGGGCCAGCCGCTCGTACTCCGCCTCTGAGCCGTCGCACCACACGATCGCGGCGGGCTCAGTGAGGGCGGCGATCTCGTTGACCCAGGCGATAAGCCCCTGGTGGTTCGTGGGAGTGGTGTTCTGAGCCACGGGGCTGTTGGCCCCAGAGGAGTCAGCGCTGCGCGCCACGATCGCTCCGTTCCGCCGGAACCCGACTGTCCCGGCGACATATTGAGGGATTTTGACGGATACGAATACGTTCATTCGCATATCCGGTAGGGAGACAGCTACCCCTTGGGGGCTGCGACCCGGATGCTCAGCTCATCCGGTGCCGACCGCGCTCATTTGATCATCCGATCCTATGAGCATTCTGTCCAGAGGGCACTCCCGTGACCATCACCACTCGACACGACGCCGTAACTTACGGTGTCGTAGGTAGCATTGCGCTATGACTGCCGCCGCGCCCGACGCCGTCGACACCGACAACCGGGGGAAGCAAGTGGTCCCTCCGCCGCTGAAGCCGCATCTGCGCGGCTGGCTGCACGCCGGGATGTTCCCAGCCGTGCTGATCTCCGGGGTCGTCCTCACCGCCCTCGCCGACAGCACCCGCGGCCGAATCTCCTGCGGGATCTACACCCTGACGGCGTGCCTGCTCTTCGGAGTGAGCGCCATTTACCACCGGGGCACCTGGGGCCCGCGCGCCGAGGGCGTGCTGCGCCGCCTCGACCACGCCAACATCTTCCTGATCATCGCGGGCACCTACACGCCGCTGACCCTCCTCCTGGTCGACGGCAGCCGAGGGCAGGTCCTGCTCTGGGCGATCTGGGCCGCCGCGCTCGCGGGCATCGTCTTCCGCGTCTTCTGGGTCGGCGCCCCACGCTGGCTCTACACGCCCTGCTACATCGCGATGGGCTGGGCGGCCGTGTTCTTCCTCCCCGACTTCATGCGCACCGGCGGCATCGCCGTCATGGTCTGCGTCATCGTCGGCGGCCTCCTCTACAGCGCGGGCGGCGTGATCTACGGAATCAAGCGCCCCAACCCGTCACCGCGCTATTTCGGCTTCCACGAGGTCTTCCACTCCCTGACCCTGGCGGCCTTCATCGTGCACTACGTCGGCATCTCGCTGGTGGCCTACCAGCACGGATAACAAGACTCGGCCCGCATTAGCCCATCCGTGTCCCAAACCGCCCCGCCCCGCCCTCTCACAGACACCGAGCGGCGGGGCGCTGCGATCGCGCCATCCTGACGCCCGCGCTCGCCGCCGCGATGACGCCTGAGTTCCCGCCGCACTGGTGACGATGTCCGCGCCGCCCTGGCGACTGTGTCCGCTCCAGCCACCTGACCGTGGCGGCCGCCTGGACCATCCCCCGGCCATACCGGCCGCGACGCCAAGCACTCCCGGCACCCCTGCCGCGCACCGGTCATTTCCGCCGCCCCGGAGACCTCCGCCAGACCGGAGACCTCGCCGCTTCGGCGGCTTCCGCCACTCCGGGCGCTTGCAGGAAGCAGCCACCAATGGCACCCGAAGCCCCCTCCCCGCCCCCCTTCCCTCCCCTCGGAGCCCCAGAACAGGAGCATGCCACCACCACAGATTGACAGAGCCAATCTTTTGGGAGTTACTTTCATTTGAAGCTAACTCCCGGAGGTTTACGTGACCGACCGACCCGACCCCCGCCGCTGGTGGGCTCTGGGCGCCCTGGTCGCCTGCATGCTCGTCCTCGGCTTCGACATGACGATCCTCAACGTGGCGCTGCCGGCCATGGCTTCGCAGCTCGGCGCCGACACCGGCGAACAGCAGTGGATAGCCGACGCGTACATCGTGGTGTTCGCTGCCGCGATGCTCCCGGCCGGACTACTCGGCGACCGGTTCGGCCGCCGCAAGATGCTCATCACCGGCCTGGGCGTCTTTCTGGTCGGCTCATTGCTCGGCACCCTCGCCGACACCCCGGAACTGGTCATCGCCGCCCGTACGGTGATGGGGCTCGGCGCGGCGCTGATCATGCCGCTGGCGATATCCGTCGTGCCCTCGCTCTTCGGCTCCGATGAGCGCGCCAAAGCCGTCGGAGCCATCTCCGCCGCCTCGGCGCTCGGCATGCCGCTCGGCCCGATCATCGGCGGGTGGCTGCTCGACCACTACTGGTGGGGCTCGGTCTTCTTCGTCAATGTGCCGCTTGCCGCGATCGGGATCATCTCGTGCGCCCTGCTGCTCCCCGAGACCCGCGACCCCGCCGCGCCAGTCGTGGACGCCCTCAGCACCGGGCTCACCGCCATCGGTCTTGGCGGGCTCGTCTTCGGCATCATCGAAGGGCCCGAACGCGGCTGGAGCGACCCACTCGTCCTGCTGTCGCTGTTCGGGTCGGTCGCCATGATCGCTGGACTCGTCGCGCGCGAGGGGCGGATGACCCGACCCATGCTCGACCTCGGACTTCTGCGTGACCGCGGGTTCCTGTGGAACGCGGTCACCGCCACGCTGGTGACCCTCGTCCTGTCCGGCCTGCTGTTCATCCTCCCCCAGTACCTGCAGGCCGTACTCGGCCACGACGCGCTCGGCACCGGGGTACGCCTGCTCCCGATGATGGCCGGGCTGATCTTCTCCGCGCGGGGCAGCGCCCCGCTCGTCCAGCGGTTCGGTCCTCGGCCGGTCGTCACTGCCGGGATGACGGTGCTCGCCCTCGCCGCCTTCCTCGGCAGCACCACCGATGTCCACGACGGCTACGGCCACACCGCCTTGTGGCTGGGCATCGTCGGCTTCGGTTTCGGCTTCGCCATCGTGCCCGCCATGGACGCGGCCCTGGGCGCCCTTCCCCGTGAACGCGCGGGCAGCGGCTCCGGGCTCCTCATGACGCTGCGCCAGTTCGGCGGCGCGATCGGGGTGGCGCTGCTCGGCAGCCTGCTCGCCGACGCTTACGGAGAACGCCTGGACACCGACGGCCTGCCCGACCAGGCCGCCGACGCCGCCGGGGACTCCGTCGTCGCCGCCCACATGGTCGCCGACAAGCTCAGCGACCCACAGCTGGCTGAGTCGGCGAACGCCGCGTATGTCCACGGCATGGACCTCACCCTCCTGACCTGCGGCTGCATGGCCCTGGCCACCGCCGTACTGGTCGCTTTCTTCCTGCCGAACCCGCGCGGCGACCGCTCGCACCCGACCCCGTCCCGGACCCCGGACCCGCCTACGGACCCGTCCTCATCATTGCCCCCGTCCCCGAACTCGTCCCCGAACCCGACCGCGCAGACGAGCGTGGCCACGGGAGCGACGACCCTCGAGGGCCTGGCCGGGGCGAACGGTGGCGCGCCGACCACCGGAGCCGCACCGGCCGCACGGGCGAACGAGCCGTCCCCGGCACAGGCCGAACCGTCGGGAGCCGAGGGCCCACGGGACCGAGGCGGGGCCGAACCGCCCGGGAGCAGTGGTGACGCGCGCGGCATCGTGGCCAGCTCCCAGGACGATGGCCGACAATAAGGGTCATGGCTTCAGCACGTACCTCATCCGCCGCGGAGCGCGAGACCGTCCCCACACTGGGAGCCGGGCCCGCCCCCAAGCTCGGGCTCCGCGAGCGGAAGAAGATCCAGACCCGGCAGGCCATCCGCCACGCCGCCTACCGGCTCTTTGCTGAGCAGGGGTACGACGCGACCCCCATCGACCAGATCGCCGACGCCGCCGACGTCTCGCCCAGCACTGTCTTCCGTTACTTCCCCACCAAGGAAGACATCGTCCTGACCGACGAGTACGACCCGCTGATCGAAGAAGCGCTACGGCGACGCCCCATCGACGAACCACCGGTGGAGTCCATCCGCCAGGTTCTCGTCGGCGCGCTGCACGAACTCATGGCGACCGAGGGAGACGACCTCGCCCTGCGGACCCGGCTCATTCGGGACGTCCCGGCGATCCGCGGCCGGATGGCGGAGTCACAGGCGGAGTCCAGCCGGATCATCCGCAGCGTCCTGTCCGAGCGCTCCGGCAAGCCCACCGACGATCTCGAACTCCGCGTGATCACCGTGGCCGTCCTCTCCTCGCTTCAGGAGACCGTCATGTACTGGGTGGACCAGGGCCAGACCGGCAACCTCGAAGAACTCCTCGACCGCACCCTGGACGTCCTCGTGCGCGGACTGACGGTGCCACGCGTCCAGCCGACGGCTCCTGCACGAGGCACCACGCCCCGCTCCTGACGCACCTCGCCCCCCGAGCTTTGTCCTCCCCTCATTCCCCGGGCTCTGGGTGATCTTCGTGCGAGTCGTGGTGTCCGCTTCCCAGGGAGGCCGCGAGCGCCTGCGGGTCGGCCGTCGGCACGTCGCAGGTGAAGTTCCGGCAGACATACGCCACCGGTTGGCCGTCCAGCAGCGGCCGGTCCACCAGCAGGGGCACCTCGTCCCCGCCGGGTTCGCCGACCGCGACGACCGCGCCGGGTGAGGTTCCCAGCAAGGCGGCACGGTGCAGGGCCCGCGTCGCCGGGTCGTCGTACGGGCCGACGATGGCCACCTCGCGTGGCCCGTCGAGCATCGCCTCTCCGGTGGCCAGCCCCCAGCCGATGAACCGGGGAGCGCGAGCCGCCAGCGCCGTGACGACCCCCAGCGCGCGCTCGGCCGCTTCGCGGTGCTCGCTGCTCCCTGTGACGGCCGCGTAGGAGAGGAGCGCGTTGGCGGCTGCCGTCCAGCCGGAGGGGACGGCGTTGTCGGTGGGGTCCTGGGGGCGCCGGATCAGCGACTCGGCGTCGTCGGCCGTGTCGAACAGCGTGCCTTGCGCGCCGGTGAAGTGCCGCAGCACCGTGTCGAGGAGCAGACCGGCGAACTCCACCCATACGCCCTCGCCGGTCACCGATGAGAGGGCCAGGAATCCCTCGGCGACGTCGGCGTAGTCCTCCAGGACGCCCGCGCTGGGGCCCGCCACGCCGTCGCGCGATGTGCGGGCAAGGCGGCCTTGGTAGTCCATGTGCAGACGTACCAGCAGGTCGGCGGCCTCCACCGCCGCCTCTGTCAGATCCGGCCGCTCGAAGTAGGCGCCAGTTTCGGCGAGGGCGGCGATGGCCAGGCCGTTCCACGCGGCCACGATCTTGTCGTCGCGCTCGGGGCGCGGGCGCTCCTCGCGGGCGGCGAGCAGGCGGCGCCGCACGGAGACGACCGTGTCGGCGTCCAGCGGAGGCTGCCCGTCGGGCAGTTGCAGCACGGACGCGCCTTCCTCGAAGGTGCCTTCCCGTGTCACTCCGAAGTAGCCGGCGGCGAGCGCCGCGTCCGCTTCCCCCAGTACCTCGCGGAGCTGCTCGGGTGTCCACACGTAGAAGGCGCCCTCGACGTGCTTGCCGCCCTCTCCCCCAGCGCTCTCTCCCCCAGAGCCCTCCGCCTGCGGGTCCTTCCGCCCGTCGGGGACGGCGCTGTCCGCGTCGAGGGCGGACGCGAAGCCGCCCTGCTCGGTGCGCAGCTCGCGGACGAGGAAGTCCGCCGTCTCCAGGGCGACGCGGCGGGCGAGGCCGGACCCGGTGGCCCGCCACAGGTGGGCGTAGACGCGGCAGAGCAGCGCGTTGTCGTACAGCATTTTCTCGAAATGCGGCACGGTCCAGCTGGCGTCGACGGAGTACCGGGCGAAGCCACCGCCCAGCTGGTCGTAGATGCCGCCACGGGCCATGGCTTCGCAGGTGGCCCGCACCATCTGCAACGCGGCCTCGGAGCCTGTGCGGGCGTGGTGCCGCAGCAGGAACTCCAGCGCCATGGACGGCGGGAACTTGGGGGCGCCGCCGAATCCCCCGTGCACCGAGTCGAATTCGCGCGTCAGGCCCATGAGCGCGGCGTGCAGCTCGGCCTCGGCGGGCGGCCGGGGCGCGTCGTAGGCGAGGGAGCGCCCGGCGAGCTCGCGCACGATCCGCCCGGCGACCTCTCCGACCTCCTCGCGGCGGTCCGTCCAGGCGCTCCTGACACCCTCAAGCACCTGCTGGAAGCTCGGCATACCGTGCCGGGGCTGGGGCGGGAAGTAGGTGCCGAAGTAGAACGGCTCGGCCTCGGGTGTGAGGAAGACCGTCATCGGCCAGCCGCCGTGGCCGGTGGCGGCCTGCACCGCTTCCATGTATACGGCGTCGACGTCGGGCCGCTCCTCGCGGTCCACCTTCACCGATACGAAATGCGCGTTGAGGAATTCGGCGAGCTTGTCGTCCGCGAAGGACTCATGAGCCATCACATGGCACCAGTGACAGCTTGAATATCCGACGCTCAGCAGGACGGGCACCTCACGACGGCGCGCTTCTTCGAACGCGGCGTCGGACCACGGCCACCAATCGACCGGGTTGTCGGCGTGCTGAAGGAGGTACGGGGACGTCTCGTTCGCCAGGCGGTTCGGCATAGGGCCCATACTCCCTCACCCTGGCCGATCCGGAAGTTATCCACAGGCCGAGCCGTCTGGAGTTATCCACAGGTCTAACGGATATGCCGAAGACGGGGAAGACTTAGAACGCTCATCGGAACGCGGCCGAGGCACGAGACGGACGGGACACGGACACAACGCGGGATACAGCACTGAACACCACGTGACGCAGGGAGCGGTCTCTGCTGAAGGGGGAACACATGCCGGGCTCACTGGCCGTGCTGCGCGACAGCCACCGTACGGAAGCGGAGCGGCTGTTGGCGCGCGCTGTCGAGGAAGAGGTGCGGCGCTCGGGAGGGCGGACGGACGGCTCGGTGCTGCTCAGCCGGGCGCGGGCCGCGCTGGACGACATCGCGGCGACAGCGGCCGAGGAGTACGGCGCTTACGCCCGTGCCCTGGACGAGGCGGACGCCGGTCAGATCCCGCTGTCCCGTCGGCTCTCCCGGCAGCGATTGGGCACTCCAGCGCTGGTCACCGTGGTGGCAGCGGCCACAGCCTTCGGTATGGACCTCGGATACGGCACATCGGCGGGGACAGCGCTCGGTGTCGGCGTGTCCGTCGCTGTGGCAGGGTCAGCGGCCACCGTCGCCAAGCTCACCGCCGGCCACTGGCCCGCTTCGCACCGGCGGGCCGGGACGCGCAACCAGCCAGGAGGCCCCGAGCAGTTGAGACTCCAGTGGCTGACGACGCTTGAGGTGCGCGGCATCCGGCCGTTCCTCGACCAGCACCGGATGACTACCGCCGCGTCCCGAGGCGGCAGCCGGGTCGGGGACCGGGTCAGCGGTCAGCGCCGCCCCGACCCTGGTTCGCGCGCGCCCCAGCTGCGCGGCGCGGACCGCAGCGCGGCCGCCCGTCGCCGCAGCGTCCTGGAGCAGTCCTTCCACCACCTGCCCGAGGCTGACGGCCCGTTCACGGGGCGGCGGGCCCAGCTCACCCAGATCGCGCAATGGGTGCACCAGGCGCGGGCGAGCACAGAGACCAAGCCCACAGTCGTGCTGCTCCACGGTCCGCCCGGCGCGGGCCGGACCACCCTCGCTGTGCGCGCGGCGCATCAGCTGCGGGACCAGTTCCGTGGGGCGTGCGTGGTGGACCTGCGGGGAGACAGCCCGCGCCCTGTCATGCCCGACGCCGGAGGCGAGTCCCCGCTGCCGACGCGCGACGCCCTGCTGCATTTGCTCAACCGGCTCGGCGCGCCCCGTGACCAGCTGCTCTTCCGCGAGCGGAGCACACAGGAGCAGCACCTCAAGCGGCTCATCGAGCTGTATCACAAGCACCTCACCGCGGTGCCGGTCACCATCGTTCTCGATGACGCGTCCGACGCGGAGCAGGTCCGCACCCTCATCCCCGAGCGGTCCGACAGCCTCGTTCTGGTGACCTCACGCGCCCCGCTCGCTCTGCCGCCCGACGTGGCGGCCTGGGTGCATGAGCTTCCGGTGGGCCCGCTGGACACTTCGGGGGCTGAGGAACTGCTGCGGGCCGCCGCCGAGCAGGCCCCCGAGGCGGAGCCGGGCAAGGGACCTGGCCCATATGACGCGCTGTCCATGGAGCGGCTCGGGGAGCTGTGCGGCGGACTGCCGCTCGCGCTGCGCGTCACGGGGTCCGCGCTGGGCTCGCGCACACCCGACGCACTCGTCGCCGACCTGGAGGCGTACGGCCCGGTGGACCCCGTGGAGCGCGTGCTGCGGCTGCGCTACACCGACTTGCCGGAGGGCGCCCGACTACTGCTGCGGCGGCTGGCCCTGGCCGGGCGGGCAAGCCTGGGCGCCGCCGCTGCCGCCGCGCTGCTGGCGACGGACGAGCGGGCAGCCGGGCGTCAGCTGGACGCCCTCGCCCGCGCCGGTCTCCTCCAGTACGTGCGCGGCAACCGCTACCGCCTGCATGACCAGGTGCGTGCCTTCGCCCACGCGCGCCTGCTCGACGAGGAGGAACCCGCCGAGCGCAGCGCCGCCCAGGAACGGCTGATCCGCAGCTACGCGGAGCTGGCGGACTCCGTGATCCGTCTCGTGGACGGCAACACCTCCACCCGTGCCGACCACGCCTTCACCTCGGGAGCGGCGGCGGGCCATGGCTTCAGCTCGCTGGATGCCGCGCTGCGCTGGCTGGACGACGAGTCCAGCTTCATCACGGCGGCGCTGCGCCACGCCGACGAGGGCGTGGACCAGGCAGCGGTCCTGCATCTGCTGGGCGCGCTGTGCGACTACTGCCTGCTGCGCGGTGATCTGTACCGGCTGGGTGAGCTGAGCGAGCTGACGAAGGCAGCCAACCAGGGGCTGCTCGTGCGGTCGGTGCAGTGGCGTACGGGTGTCGCCGCCCGCCAGCTCGGTGAGCTGGACAAGGCGCGCACGACCCTGTCCTCGGTGGTCAATCTCTATTTCGAGGCGCAGCATCCGGCGGGCGCCGCTCGCGCGCTGCGCGACCTGGGGATCACGCTGCAGCAGCAGGGCAATCTGCCGGACGCGGCGGCCAAGCTGCATGAGGCGCTGGCGCTGCAGACTGGCTCCGAGTTCCGGGCGGACCGCGCCTGGACGCTGCACGCGCTCGCGGCGGTCGAGCGCGACCGGGCCCGCATCGCGAAGGCCCTTGAGCTGCTGCACGAGTCCCTGGAACTGCACCGCGAGGGCGAGAGCGTGCACGGCCAGGCGTGGGCGCACTTCCAGCTGGGCCAGGTGTGCCTGCGGATGGGCGATGTCGAGGGAGCCGAGCGGGAGCTGCGGGAAGCCCTCGGGGCGTACGGGCGCACCCGCGACAACCGAGGGGAGGCCTGGGCGCTCACCCAGCTGGCCCGCGCCCGGCTGGTCGACCGCGATCCGGCATCGGCCGTCGGCCAGCTGCGCCAGGCGCTGTCCCGGCACCGGGAGAACGAGGACGCGCGAGGCGAGGCCTGGACCCTGTACTACCTGGGGCAGGCTCTGGAAGAGCGCGGCGATCAGGACGCGGCGCTACGGGACCTGGAGCGCGCGCGGAGCATGTTCAGCCGGATGCGGGACGTGTACGGGCTGGCGTGCGCACGGCATCATTCGGCGCGGGTGACGCGCGACCTGCGGGCCACGCAGACCGGCTCCTTGCGCAACAGCGGCTTCGCCCGACAGCTGCTGCAAGACGCCCGGCAGGACTTCCGCCGCGTCGAGGTGCCGCATGGGGAGGCGTGGTCGTGCCTTGAGCTGGCAGTGATAGACGGCGGGAACGGACGCGCCCAGCAGGCCCTGGAGCTGGCCGACGAGGCGGCGCAGCTGTTCGCGGGCTTCGGCGACCGGCGGGGCGACAGCTGGGCACGGTTCCTGCGCTGCACCCTGCTCCCGTTCGCCTCGGCGGGCGGTTCGGTGATCGGCGTGGCGGTCGCGCAGGAGGAGCTGGCGCGACTTCTGACGGAGCTCCGCGAAGCGGACTGGGCCAGCGACCCGTCACTGGAGGGCTACGCGGAGGCGTTCGCGCTGGTGCTCCAGCGTGGCGTGGAACCGGAGACCGGCTGGCAGGCGTGGCGGCTTGGTATGGTGCCGAGCCGCCACGCCCGCGAGGTCATGTCGGTGCTGCCCCGCCGAATACAGCCGGACAAGCCGTAGCCCCGGACGGCGGCCTCTCGCCCCACCGTCCGGGCCCAAGTCGGAGCCCCCGGCACCCCGCCGCCCACACTCCGCGGGCGGTCAAGGCAGGCACCAGCGCGCGGGGCAGCGCCGAGTCGGCTCTCTCACCCGGAGTCAGATCAGGCCGGGGCCGGCCCCCGCGCCCACCGGGCGGGTGCCGGCACCCGCCCTGCTTCGGCCAGGGCGGACCGGGCTGGACCACGCCAGGCCAGGTCGGCCCGGACCACGCGAGGGGAAGAAGACAAGCTCGGCCCGGACCACGCCAGGCCAAACCGGGCCAGGGCGGGCCGGCCCGGTACCCACCAAACCCGGCCGGGCTGGTTACCCGCTCGGCGCGCGGCTCAGGACGCTCAGGACTTGCGTTCGCCCTTGGTGCCACCCGCGGCGGCCGGGGCCTGGTCCTCCGACGCGTCGGCAGCATTGCGGCCGGCCTTCGCGTCGGTCCCGGCGGCGGCATCGCCGTCGGCCGGGCCCTCGTCGAAGTCGACCATCTTCATGTGCTTGGTCATCGACTTCATCAGCAGCCACACGGCAGCGCCGATGACCGCGAACACGATGAAGCCGAGAACGCCAGGAGTGACCTTGTTGTCGTCCACTTCCTTGGCGAGCTCGAACACCGGAGACGCGTGAGTCATGGCGAGGGTGCTAGTCGCGGTCATCATGGGCTCAATTGTGGCGGATGCCCGCGAAGAGGTCGTCCTCGGGGAGGGAGGTGCCCACGCGCGACTTCGCCAGCTCGTACTCCTCGGTCGGCCAGACCTCCCGCTGGATGTCCATCGGGACCCGGAACCAGCCGCCGTCGGGGTCGATCTGCGTCCGGTGCGCGATCAGCGCCTTGTCCCTGATCTCGAAGAACTCGGCACACGGCACATACGTCGTCAGCTCACGCTCGCGCTTCTGGAACTGCTTCCAGCGCTCCAGCCACTCCCCGTACGGAGAGTCAAGGCCGCGCTCAAGCAGTGCCTCGTGCAGCGCGACCGTGCGCGGCCGGTTGAAGCCCTGGTTGTAGTAGAGCTTCAGCGGCTGCCACGGCTCGCCCGCCTCCGGGTACTTCGACGGGTCCCCCGCAGCGTCGAACGCCACCATGCTGATCTTGTGGGTCATGATGTGGTCGGGGTGCGGGTAGCCACCGTTCTCGTCGTACGTGGTGATCACTTGCGGCTTGAACGAACGGATCAGCTTCACCAGCGCCCCGGCGGCCTCATCGACGTCCTGCAACGCGAAGCAGCCCTCAGGCAACGGCGGCAGCGGGTCGCCCTCGGGCAGCCCGGAGTCGACGAAGCCAAGCCATTCCTGCTTGACGCCCAGAATCTCGCGCGCCTCGTCCATCTCCTTGGCGCGCACCTCGTGGATGTTCGCCTCGATGTAAGGGTCACCCTGGAGCTTGGGATTGAGGATGGAGCCTCGTTCACCACCCGTGCAGGTGGCGACCAGCACGTCCACCCCCTCGGACACGTACTTGGCCATGGTGGCCGCACCCTTGCTCGACTCATCGTCGGGGTGGGCATGCACGGCCATCAGTCGCAGCTGCTCAGTCAAGACTCGATCCTCAGTCCTTGGTCAAAGTCAACGCCTCCTATAGTGACCGAAGCTGGGCTGGAATAATTCCGATATCCAGCCAGCGATCCGACCAGGAGGAGTGATCATGGCTACGGTGCGCGACGCGCGGCCAGACGGACGCTACGGGCGCTCCGCTGACGAGCGTGCGGACCGGAAGCTGAAGATCATCGGTGCGGTGCTCGGGGCAGCACTACTCGGTGTTATCGCCTGGATCGGTTACGGCTACGTCACCGACCAGGACGTCAACGGCCGGGTGGTCGCCTTCAAGGTCATCTCGCCCGACGCCGTCGAGGTGCACCTGGAGGTACACAAGGGCGAGGGCATGACGGCGGTGTGCACCGTGCGGTCGCAGTCCGAGGACGGTGCCGAGGTCGGCCGCAAGGACTTCACCTTCGACCAGCGGAAGAAGCAGATCGACGAGGTCGTGACGCTCCGCACGACGAACCTCGCGACCAACGCGGAACTGGTGGAGTGCAAAGAGGCGTCCGGCAACTGAGCCGAGCCCCGGCCCACCGGCTCCTGACACGCCCGGGCGGGCCCACGTGACCGCGTAGACACCCCTCATTGACGCGAATCCTACGCATAAGCGCCCTTCACTCCTCCCCGTTTCCGGACGGAATTGTTAGGCTCGTGGTTTCGCCCACCTTTGAAGGCGCACCCTTCTGAGGAGGGCGTTCATTTGCCCCCCAGCACCGACGAGGAGCACCTGTGACCCAGACCAGCGACAACGTCACCTGGCTGACCCAGGAGGCGTACAACCAGCTCAAGGCCGAGCTGGAGTACCTGTCGGGTCCCGCACGTGTCGAGATCGCGAAGAAGATCGAGGCTGCCCGCGAAGAGGGTGACCTGCGGGAGAACGGCGGGTACCACGCCGCCAAGGAAGAGCAGGGCAAGCAGGAGCTCCGTGTGCGCCAGCTGACCCAGCTGCTTCAGAAGGCGAAGGTCGGCGAGGCCCCTGCGGACGACGGTGTCGTCGAGCCCGGCATGGTCGTGACCATCGCTTTCGACGACGACCCCAACGACACGCTCACCTTCCTGATGGCCTCCCGCGAGTACGCGAGCGCGGACGTCGAGACGTATTCGCCGCAGTCTCCCCTTGGCAAGGGTGTGACCGGCAAGAAGGTGGGCGAGCAGGCGCAGTACGAGCTGCCCAACGGCCGCACGGCCTCGGTGAAGATTCTTGAGGCCAAGCCGTACAAGGCCTGAGCTCCCGCACGCGAGCCCGGCGGGGCTGAGCGCGACACCCGGCCCCGCACAGCCGCGCGCCCGGCTCGCAGCCGCGCGTTCCCGACTCCGGTAGCGCGCTCGCCGCGCCCCCGGCAGTCGGGCCTCAGGGCAGTCTGCTGCCCTGAGGCCCGAGTGAAGGCCCTCGGCTACTACGACGCGCGGCCTACGTCCGCGTAGACCGCGCCGACGGCGTAGGCGGTGCAGGCGGCGTAGACGGCTCAGAGAGCCCTTGCGTACGTCGGCCAGCCGTGTATGCGGCGGCCGCCCGGCTTCGGCGCTCCACGGCGAAACCGGGTCGTACGCACGGCAGAGAAGCCCTCACGCAGGAACGCGTAGGAACGCGGGAACACGCGGGAACACGCGGGAAACAGTGGAACCCCCGACGTCCCACGTCGGGGGTTCCACTGTTTCGGGGCTGCGTTTCGGGGCTGCGGCGCCTCTCGGTACGGAGCCGTCCCCCGCGAGGTGAGCGCACCCCGCACACCCCCACCTCTCCACGGCGACGCCCGCTCCGGGCCGCGAGCCCCCGTCTCCGGGGCTGTGAGGACCCAGGAGGCACCGGGCCCGTTCCCCGGCTTCCCGCCTGCTGGAGGGCCCCTCCGGGCCCGGAGGGGCCTCCTGCGGCCGGAGGCAGCCTCTGGGTCCGGAGGGCCTCTCTGTGGCCAGAGAGGGCGGCGGGGAGTGTCAGGCGGTGGCCGAGCGGTACTTGCGGACTGCCAGGGTCCGGAAGAGCACGATGATCAGGATCGACCAGAGCACCGAGGCCCACACCGGATGCTGCATCGGCCAGGCGTCGGACGGCAGCCCGCCAGGGTTGCCGAACAGCCGACGGCAGGCCAGCACGGTCGCACTGAAGGGGTTCCAGTCGGCGACATGCTGCAGGAACGTCGGCATGTTCTTGGTCGGCACGAAGGCGTTCGAGACGAACGTCAGCGGGAAGAGCCAGATCAGTCCGCCCGAGGTCGCCGCCTCCGGGGTCCGTACGGTCAGTCCGATCAGGGCGCCTATCCACGAGAACGCGTAGCCGAGGAGCAGCAGCAGGCCGATGCCCGCGAGGGCCTTCGGGATGCCGTCGTGTGCCCGCCAGCCGATGATCAGCGCGACGCTGACCAGCACCACCATGGTGAGTGTGGTCTGCACCAGGTCGGCGAGCGTCCGGCCTGTCAGTACGGCGCCGCGCGACATGGGCAGCGACCGGAACCGGTCGATGAGGCCCTTGTGCATGTCCTCCGCGATGCCCGCGCCCGCGCCCGCCGTGGCGAACGTGACCGTCTGCGCGAAGATGCCCGCCATCAGGTACTCGCGGTAGACGGCGGGATCGTTGCCCGGCTCGCCGGGGACGGGGATGGCGCCGCCGAAGACGTAGGCGAACAGCACCACGAACATGATCGGCTGGATCAGCCCGAAGATCACCACCTCGGGGATGCGCACCATCCGGATGAGGTTGCGCTTGGCGACCACGAGGGAGTCACGGACCGGCTGGGCTATGCCCCCGCGTGAGGGGATCGGCGCCGCCTTGGGGATGGCGCTGGTGGTGGTACTCACGTGGCGGTCTCCTCGCTCGCGTCCTGGCTGCTGCCCCGGCCCGCGTCTTCCAGGGCGCTGTCTCGCACGGCTCCGTCTTCGCGCCCGGCCCTGACCTTGGCCCCGGCCCCGGCCCTGGCGTCGGCCCCTGGCCGGTCCTCGCGCGCGTCTTCACGCGCGTCCGCGTTCCCGTCCGCTATCCGCGCTTCCGCGTTCCCGGCCCCGTCCTCGTCTCCGTTGCCGTCATCCCTCTCGGCCGCGTGGCCGGTGAGCGAGATGAAGACGTCGTCGAGGGTAGGGCGGCGGAGGCCGATGTCGTCGATCTCGATGCCCCGCGCGTCCAGCTCGCGGATCACCTCGGCCAGCAGCTTGGCGCCGCCGGTGACCGGAACGGTGATCCTGCGGGTGTGGTCCTCGACGCTCGTGTCGCCCTTGCCGAAGCCGCGCAGCACCTCGGTCGCGGTGGTCAGATGCTCGCGGTCGTGGACGACGACCTCGACGCGCTCACCGCCTGTCTGGGCCTTGAGCTGGTCGGAGGTGCCGCGCGCGATGACCTTGCCGTGGTCAACGACGCAGATGTCGTGCGCCAGTTGGTCGGCCTCTTCCAGATACTGCGTGGTGAGCAGCAGCGTGGTGCCACCGGCGACCAGCTCCTGCATGATTCCCCACAGCGCCTGCCGGTTGCGCGGGTCGAGGCCCGTGGTCGGCTCGTCCATGAACATCACGGGCGGGCTCACGACCAGGGCCGCCGCGAGGTCGAGGCGGCGCCGCATGCCGCCCGAGTAGGTCTTGGCTGTGCGGTCACCCGCGTCGGCGAGGTTGAACCGCTCCAGCAGCTCGGTCGCGCGCTTCTTGGCGTCACGACCGCTCAGCTGGTAGAGCTGGCCGACCATCTGCAAGTTCTCACGGCCTGTCAAATACTCGTCCACGGCGGCGAACTGCCCGGACAGGCCGATGACATGGCGTACGTCGTTGGGGCGTTTGAGTACGTCGATGCCCGCGACGACGGCTTTGCCGCTGTCGGGGCGCAGCAGGGTGGTGAGCACCCGTACCGCAGTCGTCTTGCCCGCGCCGTTGGGGCCGAGCAGGCCAAGTACGGTTCCTTCCGGAACGTCGAGATCGACGCCGTCCAGAGCCCTTACGTCGCCGAAGGTCTTGACCAGACTTTCGGCGTATATGGCACCTGGCATGGATGTTCTCCCAGGGGTTCACGTGCTGATGTACGAATTTTAGGTTCGCCGCGATCAACGCGCCTGGTGAGAACGGCCCGGCTCACGGCATGACGGTGTAACCCGCTTCGCGTAGCGCCGCCGCCACCTCGGCGCAATGCCCAGGCCCCTTCGTCTCCAGGTGCAGCTCCACTTCCGCTTCGGTGAGGCCAAGGCGTGGATCGGTCCTGACGTGGCTGATGTCAAGCACGTTAGCGTCGGCCACTGACAACACCCCGAGGAGCGAAGCCAGCGCCCCGGGACGGTCGGTGAGCCGCACCCGCAACGAGAGATACCGGCCCGCCGCCGCCATGCCGTGGCGCAGAATCCGCTGGAGGAGCAGCGGGTCCACATTGCCGCCCGACAACACAGCGACCACCGGCCCCTCGAACGCCTCCGGTTCCGACAGCAGGGCTGCGACGGGGCTCGCCCCGGCCGGCTCCACCACGAGCTTCGCCCGCTCCAGGCACAGCAGCAGGGCACTCGACAGCGCGTCTTCAGACACCGTACGAATCTCGTCGACAAGATCGCCAATGATTTTGAACGTCACCTCACCCGGCCGCCCGACCTTGATGCCGTCCGCCATCGTGGACTGCTGATCGAGTGACACCGGGTGCCCGGCGGCCAGCGACGGCGGGAACGAGGCCGCGCCCGCCGCCTGCACGCCCACGATCCGTACGTCGGGCCGCACCGCCTTCACGGCCACGGCGATCCCCGCCGCCAGGCCGCCACCTCCGACGCCGACCACGATGGTGCGCACCTCGGGGCACTGCTCCAGGATCTCCAGACCCACGGTGCCCTGACCCGCGATGATGTCGGGGTGGTCGAAGGGGTGGATGAAGACCGCACCCGTCTCCCGCGCGTACTCCTGCGCCGCGCGGAGCGTCTCGTCCACGACCTGGCCGCGTGACCGCACCTCAGCGCCGTACTCCCGGGTCGCGGCGACCTTCGGCAGTGGCGCGCCCTCCGGCATGAACACGGTCGAGCGCACACCCAGCAGCGACGCGGCCAGTGCGACGCCCTGCGCGTGGTTGCCCGCACTCGCCGCGACGACGCCCGCCGCCCGCTCCTCCGGGGAGAGTCCGGCGATGCGCACGTACGCGCCGCGCACCTTGAATGATCCGGTGCGCTGAAGGTTCTCGCACTTCAGATGCACCGGTGAGCCGATCAGTCCGGTCAGGAAGCGGCTGCCTTCCAGCGCGGTGGCCCGGGCGACTCCGGACAGGATCTTCTGCGCCTCCCGTACCGAGTCCAGGGTCACCGCCTCCCCTGCTCCCTGGCCGCCCACGGGGCCCTCGTGACCGCCCGCAGCACCTCCGTGACCACCCGTAGCAACCCCGGGACCGCTCGCGGGACCGGTCACCTGGGTGATATCGGGCCGGGACGCGGCCGTGGGCCCGTCCTCGTCATCAACTCGTGGAGCCATGGCCCCAAGTCTCCCAGTTCGTCCCAGCAGCGGCGCCCGCACCCAGCTCAGCAGCCCCATTCGCACTGCTTTACGCAGCACAGGTACGGGCAGCGGCTGGGCCGCGTACTCTGTCCCCCATCCTTCAGACCACCGCACGAAGTGAGCCCCAGGCCATGCCCAGCCATTCGGACATGACGACTGCCACAGCGGCCCGGGGGACAACCCCCGGCCCGGCGCCGGAAGAGACCGGCGTTCTCGACTCTCTCCAACATCAGGTGGCGGTCTTCGCCCGACGCGCGGAACAGACGCGCCTCGGTGGCGTCGGACAGGCCCGCAACTCCATGGACCGCGCCGCCTACCTCCTCCTCAACCGCCTTGATCAAGAAGGCGAGATGGGTGTGAAGAAACTCGCCCTCAGCATGGGCATCGACTCCTCCACCGTCACCCGGCAGGTCGCGCCCCTCGTCGACACCGGCATGGTCAAACGCACCTCGCACCCCGAGGACGGCCGCGCGGTCGTCCTCCAGCTCTCCCCGCGCGGCAAGGCCCGCCTGGAGGAGGTCCGGTCATCACGGCGCGAGCTGATGGCGCTGGTGACCGACGACTGGACAGCGGACGAGCGTGAAGCTTTCTGCACGCTCCTGACCCGCTTCAACGACGCGCTCTCCGTCGTCCACGGAGCCTCCGGGCCCGAGGTGGCTCCCAGGACCTCCTGACCCCGGCAGCCCTCGCGAGGTCGCGCCCCGGCCGACCCGGCTGCCCGGCCCGGCGGCCGGTCCTGGACAGGTGCCACAGCGGCGGGCGGCGGCGCAGCGCCCCCGCAACGCGGCCCGGTGCCGAGGAAGCCGCCGGTCGCGCCTGCCGCAGTCCGGTGCCCCAGTGCGCCGCAGCCGCGCCCGCAGCCGCCGAGTGTGCCGGACCCTTGACCGGGCGGCCTCGCTGGCGTGTCCTGAAGGGGACGTGTTCTCACGGACACGGGAGGCACTGTGCGCAAGCGGCGAGCAGCACGAGACAGCCGCCGGGCCCGGGAATTCGAGGCATTCGTCGCGGGGGCGGGCGGTCGGCTGCTGCATGCCGCCACGCTGCTCACCGGCGAACCGCCGGACGACTGCGAGGCCGCCGAGCGGCTGCTGACCGCCGCCCTGGCGGGCACGTACGCCCAGTGGGACCAGTTGCGCGGCGAGGACCCGTACGAGCGCACCCGCCAGGAGCTGGCCGCCCGTTTCGCGCACAACGCCTGGCGGCACCGGCACCCGGACCGGAGCCGCCCCGCGCACTGGTACGGCCACTGGTACGTCCCCTGGGGCGGCCACCGGTCCCGCGATCGGCGTCCGGAGCCTCCCCCCACCACTGCCCCGGCGACTACGGGTGCGACCACTGCGCGTACGGGTACGACCGCCGGGGCGGAGCCGGCCGGCGGGCTGCTGGCGCGCCTCACCCCGCAGGAACGGCTGGTGCTCGTGCTGCGGCTGCACGAGGGGGTCGCCGAGGAGCAGACGGCCGCCACGCTCGGGCTGCCCACCGACCGGGTCCGCGCGATCTGCGCGCGAGCCATCTCGACGATGCGCGGCCGCGCCCCGTACGAGGCCGCGGCCGCCGCCCGGGAGGCGCCATCACGTACGGCGCAGGACCCGCGTACCGGCCAGGCACCGTCTACGGGACCGCCATCACGTACCGGTCAGGGATCACCCACCGGCCAGGGATCGCGTACGGAACCGGAACGGCTTACCGGGCCGGGACCGGCGGCGTCATGAGCCCGCTGGACCGCAAGGAGGACGAGGTCCGCCGGATGCTGGACGCGCAACCGCAGCCCCTGGTGCCGGTGGATCTGGCGGAGCGGGCCGCGGCACGCGGACACAGGAGTCTGCGCAGGCGCCGGGCTGTGCGGGCGGTGACGTGGACGCTGCTGATCACCGCGCTCATCGTCTTCGTGGTGTGGGCGGCGGTCACCGAACCGTGGGCCACCCCGCCGATGAAGACCACGCCGCCCTTGGAGGGCTTGTAGGAGGCAGGCCCCGAGAGCGCTTACGGGAGCGGTTCACCGGTGGCGGCAGGCAGGGCCCCTGGCCTGCCTGCCGCCATCCTCTCCACCCACCCGTACGCGTACGAATACGCGTACGGGTACAGGTGCAGTGCCGAGGACAGGTGCGAGCACGGGCGTGGGAATCCCGCACCCGTGCGGGGCACCCGTACGGGCGCGCGCGTAGGGACCGCCCGCACGGCGCGCACGGCACCCGCGTACGGCACCCGGGTGCGATGCCGTACGCGGGTGTCCGCAGGCGTCCGCACGGCACACACACGCACGTGCGCGCGTACGGACGTACGGAGGGGAAGGGGGATCAGCCCAGCGCCTGCGTGAGGTCGGCGGCGAGGTCGTCGGCGGACTCGATGCCCACGGACAGCCGGATCAGGTCGGCGGGCACCTCAAGCGCCGAACCGGCGACCGAGGCGTGCGTCATCCGTCCCGGGTGCTCGATCAGCGACTCGACGCCACCCAACGACTCGCCCAGCGTGAAGAGTTCGGCGCGGTTGCAGACGTCGATCGCCGCCTGCTCGCCGCCCGCGACGCGGAAGGACACCATGCCGCCGAAGGCGCGCATCTGCTTGACGGCGATCTCGTGACCCGGGTGTTCGGGCAGCCCCGGGTAGTAGACCTGGGCGACCTTCGGGTGGGAGGTGAGCAGCTCGGCCAGCCGGGAGGCGTTCTCGCAGTGCCGGTCCATGCGCACGGCCAGGGTCTTGGTGCCGCGCATGACCAGCCAGGCGTCGAAGGGCCCGGCGACGGCGCCCATCGCGTTCTGGTGGTACGCCAGCTCCTCGGCGAGGCCGTCGTCGGAGGTGATCAGCGCACCGCCGATGACGTCGGAGTGGCCGCCCATGTACTTCGTGGTCGAGTGCACGACGATGTCCGCGCCCAGCGCCAGCGGCTGCTGGAGGTACGGGCTCGCGAACGTGTTGTCCACGACGAGCCGCACCCCGGCCGAGCGTGCGACGTCGGCGATCACGGCGATGTCGGTGATGCCGAGGAGCGGGTTGGTGGGAGTCTCGACCCAGATCAGCTTCGTGTTGGGGCGGATCTCGGCCCGTACCGCCTCCGGGTCGGAGCTGTCGGCGACCGACCACTGGACACCCCAGCGCTCCACGACCTTGGAGATCAGGCGGAACGTTCCGCCGTACGCGTCGTTCGGGATGACGATGTGGTCACCGGGGGTGAGGAGGGCGCGCAGCAGGCAGTCCTCGGCCGCCAGGCCGGAGGCGAAGGCGAGGCCGCGGCTACCGCCCTCAAGGGCTGCCAGGTTCTGTTCGAGGGCGGTCCGGGTCGGGTTGGCGGACCGGCTGTACTCGTAACCGTTGCGCAGACCTCCCACCCCGTCCTGCTTGAAGGTGGAGACCTGGTAGATCGGCGGGACAACGGCGCCGGTAAGCGGGTCCGCCTCCTGTCCCGCGTGGATGGCGAGGGTCTCGAAGCTCTGGGATGCGTGCGGCTCAGGGTGCTGGTCAGTCATGGGACCCGAGCGTAATGCTCCGCACCGGGCATCTCTCGGGTTCTCCCGGGTTCTCCCGGCTTCGCCGGTGCGGAGCGCGCTTACGCTGTATTGCAGGGGCATTGCAGGGGCCGCGTTGCGGGGCACACCGCAAGTCCATGGACTGTGCCGACGACGGCACGGACCCCGACGAGATCTCACCGGGACAAGCATTATGGAGTTTCTGTTCATCCTCATCGGCCTCGTCATGATCGGCGGGGTGCTGATCGTGCCGGCTCTGCGGCGGCGGCGGGGCGACCGTGCGGCCATGACCAGTGCCCTGCGGGCCTCCGACCCGGGGCGGTACGGCTTCGTGCCCGTCGAGCAGCTCGACGTACGGCTGCCCGGGCCCGACGAGGAGCTGTCGGACACCCTCGCCGAGGTGGCGCGCACCCAGGACTGGAAGCCCGTCTCGCGGCTGCTCGCGCACACCAGCGCCTCTTCGGAGCTGCGCTGGCAGCGCGTGCGGACGTTGGCGGGCGCCGCGGTCTTCGAGCTGGCGCAGTCCCCCGGGCAGGGCGGCGTCTGGCTGCGCACCTGGCGGGTGGAGGCCCCGAAGGACGCGGGCGGCGCCGCGGTACAGGCTGAGTTCCTGGTCCGCCAGGCGATGCGGGACACCAGCTCCGAGGACTACCAGATGATCTTGGAGGAGGCTCGTACGGTGTGCCAGGAGGCGGCACTGCTGGCGCCGGGCGACCCCGTCCCGTACATCATCGAGCTGGGCATCGGCCGCGGCCTCGGCTACCGGCAGGCCGACTTCGAGGAACTGTGGGCGAAGGTGCGCGAGCGGGCCCCGCAGCACATGGGGGCGCATCTGGCGGGCCTCCAGTACTGGTGCGAGAAGTGGCACGGTTCGCAGGATCTCGCGGACGACTTCAGCCATGAGGCGGCGGCCTCGGCGACGGAGAAGAGCCTGCTGCCCGCGCTGCCGCTGTTCGCGGTCTTCGACCACCTGCCCGAGGCCAACATGGTCCAGGGCCTGTACCGCAGCGCGGTGGTCACCCGGGCCATCGAGGGCGCCCAGTACGCGGTACGCCAGGCCCCCGCCGACCACCCGATGCTGCCGCACGTCCGCCACCTGCTGGTGTGGTTCCTGGTCCGCGCGGAGCGCTACGCGGAGGCGATGGCGCAGCTGCGGCTGGTCGATGGGCATGTGGGCGCCGTGCCGTGGTCGTACGGGGCGGACCCGGCGGCCACGTACGCGACGTACCGGGCCATCGCCGTGAAGGGCTGGGAAGCCTCAGGAGGCACCCCGGCGACGCTGCCGCAGTGACGCTGGCGCGGTGACCGGCCGCGTACCGCCCCGTGCCGTCGTCGCGCCCTGGGCGACGGCACAGGGGTGCGCGGGTGCGCCTCGCGCTGGCCCCGGACACGGGTTGGCCACCCGGCCGGACACCAGGCTGGTCACCCGGCCTGAGACCCGGATGGAATTCCCCGCCCGCCCCCGCGCGTTGTACGAGCGGCACCCCGCCCGTCCGCGCTTGGAGTTCCGATGCTGTTCAGCCGCCACAAGAACCACCTCCCGTCCGCCGAGGAAGCACTCAAGGGCCGCGCCGAACCGCAGTTCTCCGTCCCCGAACGGCATACCGTCCTCGGCAATCCGCTCATGGGCCCGTATCCGGAAGGCCTGCTCGTGGCCGACTTCGGCCTCGGCTGCTTCTGGGGCGCGGAGCGGAAGTTCTGGCAGGCGCCAGGCGTGTGGACCACCCTCGTCGGCTACCAGGGCGGCCACACGGTGAACCCCACCTACGACGAGGTTTGCAGCGGCATGACCGGTCACACGGAAGCCGTGCGCGTCGTCTACGACCCGTCCGTGACCTCGTATGACGCACTGCTGAAGTTCTTCTGGGAGTCCCACAACCCGACGCAGGGCTTCCGCCAGGGCAACGACGTCGGCACGCAGTACCGCTCGGCGATCTACACCCATTCCGAGGCCCAGCAGACAGCGGCGGAAGCCTCACGCGCCGCATACCAGTCGGTGCTCCAGCGCTCCGGCTACGGCGAGATCACCACGGAGCTGCTGCCCGCCGGACCGTTCTACCCGGCCGAGGCGGACCACCAGCAGTACCTGGACAAGCACCCGGCGGGCTACTGCGGGATCGGCGGTACGGGCGTCTCCTGTCCGATCGGAGTCGCCCCGGCTGACGGCTGACGGCTGCTGACGAAAGCCCTCACTGGCGAATCTGTATAGATGTCTGTACAGTTTCACCATGACGATACTGAAGGATGCACGCGAGCTGAGTGTGACGGAGGCTGCCCGGCGCGGCGTCGCCGGCTTGGTCTCCGACGCGGAGAAGGGTGCCGACCTGATCGTCACCCGTCGCCACGAAAGCGTGGCAGCCGTTGTCAGCATGAGCCGCCTCACTGAACTCGAAGAGGTTGCTGCCGATCTCCGCGACCTGGCGTTGGTACTGGCGCGCACCGCGACTGACACAGGACGACGCACCACTCTCGATGATGTTCTCGACGCGTTCGGGCACACCCGCGACTCACTCGCAGCGCTGCCGGACGACGACTGATCGATGGCAGAGGTTACCTTCACCGATGCGGCAATCGACGATCTCAGGCGGATCGGCCCGGAAGCGGTTCCGAAAGTTCTCAAGAAGGTGCTGCTCCTGATTGAGGACCCTGCCGCGGGATACCCGCTGGGCGGTGAACTAACTGGTTACCGGAAGCTCGTTGCCGGCAAGAACACCTGGCGCGTCGTCTATCGGATCACCGATGACAAAGCAGTGGAGATCTGCGAAGTGTGGGCTGTCGGAGCGCGGGCCGACGCAGAGATCTACGAGGAAGCCACGACCAGGGCACGGCATGCGGGAAGCCGCCGACCCGAGTTCCACCGCCTCGCCGAGGTCATCGACCGGCTCGGGCGCCTGGCCGGTCAGATCTCCCTGCCAGTCCCACCAGCTGAGGAACCCGTCCCTGACTGGCTGGCCGCGCGGCTCGTGCACACAGTCGGCATGGCCCGTGAGGAGGTCGCCGCACTGAACCTCCAACAGGCTGTGGATCTCTGGGCCGAGTTCACAGCACGACCACGCGAGTAGCCCCGATGCCGTTCCCCAAGCGGTACCTACACAAGCCGCTGGGCGCCGACGGCAATCGGCGGGACAGGCGTCTTCCCAAAAACCGGCGGTCCAGGTGCGATTCGAGGCCCGCCCAAGCGACGCATCGGCCCGTCCGCTCTGCCGTCAGCGAATCTGCTGCGGGCCAAGAAACCTGACGCAGGAGGGCGGGTGGGCCAAGAGTGGAGTGATCGCGGCGACGGCAGCCGCGCGCCACGAGAAGGAGGCCCGATGTCACGACCCATCACAGGCTGGGACCCAGTCCTGACCCCGCGAGCCGAAGACGGGGACACGCCTCCGTCGCGGTTCGACGACCACCTGGCCGCCCAACTCCTCACCCAGCGCATCGTCTTCCTCGGCACCCAGGTGGACGAGGTCTCCGCGAACCGGATCTGCACCCAGCTGCTCCTGCTGTCGGCGGAGGACTCGCGGACCGACATCAGCCTCTACATCAACAGCCCGGGCGGGTCGGTGACGGCCGGGCTGGCGATCTACGACACGATGCAGCTGATCCCCAACGACGTCTCGACGCTCGCCATGGGGTTCGCCGCGAGCATGGGGCAGTTCCTCCTCTCGGTCGGCACGCCGGGCAAGCGCTTCGCGCTGCCCAACGCGCGGATCATGATGCACCAGCCGTCCGCCGGCATCGGCGGGACCGCCGCCGACATCGAGATCCAGGCCGAGAATCTGGACTTCACCAAGAAGACCATCGAGCGGATCACCGCGGAGCACACCGGCCAGACGACGGAGACGATCTCCCGCGACGGCGACCGCGACCGGTTCTTCACGGCCGAGCAGGCGAAGGAGTACGGCATCGTCGATCACGTCGTCCAGTCGCTTGAAGACGTCCGACCGGCTGGTTCGCGTCGACGGGTGGGGATCTGACATGGCCCAGTACACAATCCCGACCGTCATCGAGCGCACCCCGATGGGGGAGCGGGCGTACGACATCTACAGCCGTCTGCTGTCCGAGCGCATCATCTTCCTCGGTACCGAGATCGACGACGGCGTCGCCAACGTCGTCATCGCCCAGCTGCTCCACCTTGAGTCATCGAGCCCCGACACCGAGATCTCGATCTACATCAACTCGCCAGGCGGCTCCTTCACGTCGCTCATGGCGATCTACGACACGATGACCTTCATCCGCGCGCCGATCTCGACGTTCTGCGTCGGGCAGGCCGCCTCGACCGCCGCGGTACTCCTCGCCGGTGGTGACCCCGGGCGGCGGCTGGTCCTTGAGCACTCCCGGGTGCTTCTGGGCCAGCCGGCGAGCGGCGGCCAGCAGGGCACGGTCTCCGACCTCGCCCTCCAGGCCAAGGAGATGCTGCGCATCCGGTCCCAGGTCGAGGAGGTCCTGTCCCGGCACACGCGCCACGATGTCGCGACCCTCCGCGCCGACATGGACCGGGACAAGGTCTTCACGGCGCAGGAGGCAGTGGCCTACGGGCTCGCCGACGAGGTCATCAGCCGACGGACCGCGGCTGCCTGACGTCACCTGTTCGTCTGACGTATGCGCCTGACGTCATCCGGCGGTCGCGCCCCCTGGTTTTCGCCGCTCAGGCCAGGGGGCGCGGTCGTACGGGTCAGCCGGGGGCCGTCAGGCGGCGAGCCGCACTTCGCCCTGGGCCGAGGCCACGCGCGTGCCGGTGCGCCGGTCGCTCAGCTCCGCGACGGCCGTTGCCGTGCCGTCGTCGTCGTTCGCCTCGTCGCCGCGCACGCGGACGGGGCGCGTGGAGCCGAGTTCGCGCTTCGGCGCGGCCGGAGCGGGGGCGATGCTGCTCCGAGTCGGGCGCCCCTGAGCGAGGCGGGCCACCTCACCGTGTCCCAGGGCGAGGAGGTCGGCCAACCCGAGGCCGAGGGCGCGGGCGGCCGCGGCCAGGACCTCGGACGAAGCCTCCTTGCGTCCGCGCTCCAGCTCCGAGAGATACGGCATCGAGATGCGCGCCGCTTCGGCCACATCCTTGAGCGTGCGTCCCTGGGCGAGGCGTTCGCGGCGCAGGACGTCACCGACGACGTCCCGCCACAGGGGTTCCTTGGCCGCGGGGGGCGGCGCGGCCGCAGGCCGCCGCACCGGGGTGACGGTCGGGTCCGGCGCAGCAGCCGCTGCAACCGGGCGCAGGGGGATGACGCGGGCTTGGTTCGGCGCGTGGCTGCTCACCTCTTCAGGGTAGAAGCGTTGCGCTCCCCTGGAAGGGACCAGCGTTCTGCCTGGGGCGAAATCGCGCCTGCGGCGCGCGGATCGGCGCGCTCAGGCGCCCCGCTCCAGAAAGCGGGGCGTGCCCACATCGAGTGCGCGCGAGGCTTGCGCGGTGCGGCGCCGGGTTCGCGGTGGGAGCGGGCTTGCCGCTTCTTCGAGTTCGGCGGGTGGCGTTCCGTCCCCCAGCCGTGCGAGCGCTCGCGCCTCCATGGCGTAAAGCCACGCGGCGAGCGTCGGCAAGTGGGGCTCGTACGGCGCCTGTTCGCGGGCTGCCCGTGCGAGCGCAGCGGCTTCTTCCGGACATCCGGTAAGGAGAGCCAGGTGGCTCATGCTGGCCATGATGTCCGCGCCGAGCGCGTGATCGGCTCCGGCTGTCGCGAGGGTGAGCGCCTCCGGGGAAGTGCTCACACGCACGGTTGTTCCGAGTCGTGTGCCATCCATCCGGCCATCTCCGTACAGCGGCACGCCGTCCGTATCGAAGTGCACGGCACCCCGAGCGCTCGGCCCCGATCACCGCCCTCCGATAGCGCCACCCCAGCCCAGCCAGTGACGTCCCGATCAGGCCAAGGGGCGGGGGCCCCGCAATGGCCGGAGTTCGCCCTAGTCGAGTGCTCCGCGGGTCCTTACCATCTCGGTCGATTGGCATGCGCATGCTCCCACGTCGCAGGCGCGCCCTTTGCGTCACCGCTCCACCGTTCACGGATTCCGGCGGTCGCCGCACGCACGAGGCACTTCCCCGCACCTCGGCGACCCCTGCGTTCCCCCGAACCGCCCGAACTCCAAGGCAAGCGATGGGAGACCCATGTACACCGGCATACTCGCCACCACCGCGGCAGTCGGACTCTTCGCCGCCACGCTCTCCCCCCAAAGCCCTTCCACGATCAACGACCCGCCCACCGACAAGATCGTGATCGAGGTCGCGACGGTCAACGGGTCGGGATGCCCCCGAGGAACGGCCCAGGTGGCCGTCGCCCCCGACAACACCGCGTTCACCGTCACGTACAGCCACTACCTGGCGAGAGTCGGCGGTCAGTCCGACCCGACCGACTTCAGAAAGAACTGCCAGCTCAACCTCATCGTGTACGTCCCGAGCGGCTTCACCTACGCGGTCGCCAGCGCTGACTACCGCGGCTTCGCGTCCCTGCAGCCCGGTGCCACCAGCCAGCAGAAGGCCTCGTACTACTTCCAGGGGTCGCCGGACACGGCGTCCCGCACCCATCCGTTCAAGGGCCCGTACGACAACAACTGGCAGGCCACGGACAAGACCGACTGGGGACAGCTGGTCTGGGCGCCGTGTGGCGTACGGCGGAACTTCAACATCAACACCGAGCTGCGCGTCAGCGCGGGCACCTCGGACCCGAAGACGACCAGCTTCATGACCATGGACTCCACGGATGGTGATATCAACACCATCTACCGGCTCGCCTGGAAGCAGTGTCCGAAGCCCTGACCGGCGTACAGCGCGCGTACAGCGCGGCGGAATGCGGAATGCCCTGAGCGGCATTTCCCGTGCGGCTGGAGGGCCAGCCACGGTCCTTCAGCCGCACGGGCACCGATAGCCGGGTGCCGGTGACCGGGTGTGCCGGTAGCCGGCTGAAGCCCGTCGGCGAGCGGCCCCGGCCCGATCCCAGCCCAGCTCTGTGGCGGCCGGGCGTCGCCTCCGGTCAGGCGCCGCTGCCGTAGGGCCGGGTGAAGATCTCCATGTTGTGGCCGTTGGGGTCCCGGAAGTACGTCCCGCGGCCACCGTCGTTCGTGTTGATCTCGTTGACGCGCTGGTGCCCCGGGTCGGCGTAGTGCGTGATCCCCGCCGCCTTGATCCGGCCGAAGATCGCGTCGAACTCCTCCTCGGAGATCAGGAAGGCGTAGTGCTGCGAGGAGATCGGCCCTTCCTCGGCTTCCATGTAGTCGAGAGTGACGCGGTTGTCGGCCTCTACGGGAAGGAATGGCCCGTAGGGCGCGCCGACTTGCAGCCCGAGCAGGTCGGCGAGGAAGGTGGCGGACGCCTTCTTGTCGTGGGCGTGGACGATCGTGTGGTTCAGTTCGATGGACATGGTGCACAGCCCCCTGCGGCATCGTTTGCTGACACCGACGACAGTATTTCGGCACACCGGCGCACACCATCGGCATTCCGACCTAAGGCCCGAGGCCTTCTTTTCCTCGCCCCAATGGCCTAGCGCGGCCTACGCCTTGGCGGGAGCGCGCGGTGCGCGGAACCGCCGGTCACGACTTCCCCGAAGCGTGGCTCAGCCGCAAGGCCCAGGCCAGGCAGCCGAGGGCGGCGGTGTTGGTGAGGGTGCGGGCGATGTTCCAACGGACCCACCGGCTCTCGAAGCGTTCCCGTACCGCCGCGAGACGCTCGATCGCGCCGGGGTCCCCGGCCGCGTCGAGTTCGTCGTTGAGCGGGATGTTGATGGCGACGGTGATACCGATGACGGCCAGATACAAAACCGCCGCCGCCACGATCCACAGCAGGGCGGGACGGCCTTCGCTCCGCGAGGTGAGCACAGCAGCCAGGACGGTCAGCAGCAGCGCGCCGACGAAGCACACGGCGAACCAGCCATGGAGAATGGCCACGTTGATCCGCTGCATCGCCTCGATGAACGTCCGGTCCCCGGTCTTCGCCAAGCCGGGCATGACGGCGCAGGAGAAGGCGAAGAACAGCCCGGCCATCAGGCCCGTCGTCAGTGTCGCCGCGACCAACGCGGACACCCGGAACATGTCAGACATCGCTCATCACTACCGTTTCACTGCCGTTCGCTGAGACGGCGACGCATGGTCCGCGTCGCCTCGGGGCCGTCGTTCTCCCCTGCTCACAGTCAAGTTCAGCGCGTCGTACAAGACCATGACCGACCAGCTCATCTCCATACGCGTTCGTCTACGCTGAGGCCATGGACGCACTCGCGGATCTGCTGGACGGGCCCAGGGCGCGAGGCGCGTTCCTGATGCGGTCGATCATGAATCCGCCGTGGTCGGTACGTATCGAGGACCGGGCGCCCCTCACGTTGGTCACCATGGTGCGCGGCGGCGCCTGGGTGGTCCCTGACCAGGGCGAGGCGGTGCGGCTGCGCGCCGGGGATGTGGCGGTGCTGCGAGGCCCCGATCCGTACGTCGTCGCCGATGACCCGGCCACCCCGCCGCAGGCCGTGATCCACCCTGGCGAGCGCTCCACCACTCCGGAGGGGGACGAGCTGTGCGCGGTGATGGACCTGGGCGTCCGCAGCTGGGGCGACAGCCCGGACGGCTCGGCAATCATGATCAGCGGCACGTACCAGATGCACGGCGAGATCACCCAGCGGCTGCTACGGGCCTTGCCCCCGCTCCTGTTCCTGCCTGGTGACGCCTGGGACTCGCCGCTCCTCGACCTGCTCGCCACCGAGATCGTCAAGGACGAGCCCGGCCAGGAGGTCGTCCTTGACCGGCTGCTCGATCTGCTGCTCATCGCCGTACTGCGGGCCTGGTTCTCCCGCCCGGAGGCCGACGCCCCGCCGTGGTACCTGGCCCAGAGCGACGCCGTGGTGGGGCGTGCGCTTCGCCTCATCCACAGCGACCCCGCCCACCCGTGGACCGTGGCCGGCCTTGCCGCCAAGACCGGCGTCTCCCGGGCGTCCCTGGCACGCCGTTTCACCGCCCTGGTCGGCGAGGCGCCGATGACGTACCTGACGAACTGGCGGCTGGCCCTGGCCGCCGACCTGCTGCGTGAGCCGGACGTGACGGTGGGTGCGGTGGCCCGGCAGGTGGGCTACGGCAGCTCGTTCGCCCTCAGCGCCGCGTTCAAGCGCGTGCGCGGCGTGAGCCCGCAGGAACACCGACTCGGCACAACCGGCCTCGGCACAACCGGCCTCGGGACAACCGGCCTCGGCACAACCGGCCTCGGGACAACCGGCCTCGGCACAGCGGAACCTCGCGTGGGGACGGCAGTGGTAGCACGGCAGTCGCAGCAGCGGCGGAACACGGCGTCGGCGGCGCGCGCGTGAGGAGCCGCCCCCTGCCGCTTGTCGCCTAGGAAGCGGCGCGATCGGCGGACGCGCGATCGGCGGACGCGGCCGTGCGGTCGGCGGACGCGGCGTTACGGCGATGCCCGGCGGCGCGTCCCGTCGGGTCGTAGTCGGCTCCCACTCCCTCGACCAGGATCACGTCCCCGTCGATGTGATCCGTACGCAGCGGCAGGATCTCCTGGTACGCGGGTGACCGGTACCAGTCACGTGCCTCGGTCATCCCGGGGAACTCGATCACCACCACGTAGCCGGGCCATGTTCCCTCCATCACCTCGATGTCACCACCGTGTACGAGGAACCGACCGGCGTACGGGTCGAGCGTCGCCTGAATCCGCTCGACGTACTCGGCGATGTCGGCGTGCGGCTGGCGAACACGAAGGTGGCCGAGTCCATAGGCGGGCATGATTCCTCCAGGTCGGTGGATGGCACGGGTGTTGGGCGTTGTCCCGGTCGCTCGCCGCGCCAGTGCCGGTGTCTTGTCTGAGCCATGGCCAACCCTTCCGCCCCGCGCGGTCTCCGTCGATTACCCGCCAGGTAATGCGCCGCGGCCCCGTCGGACACCATCGCCACCACATCCACGACAAGCGCGTCCGTCCGCTCGCCCGACTCCCCCTCTTCCCCCGCGCGCGGGACGATGACGGACTAATCTGTTGATCTATGGGATCAGCGTCGTCGGGGACCCACGTGGGGGAGCGGCCAGGCCCGGACGGGCCGCGCGTCGAGCGGGCTGACGATGTGCTCGCTCTCGCCAGGCTGGCCACGAAACGCGGTGCGGTGCGCGCCATCCTCGACTGGCTTGCCCGCCGCACCGGCGGGGTCGCCACCCTGCTCAGCACCGAGGGCGTCCCTCTCACCTCACCGGCCCCACCGCCCAGCGCCGCGCTGCGCGCCGCCGCCAACGCGGCCACCAGGCTGCACCAGCGCGGCACCCCTTCCGCGATCATCAGCGGAGACGCCGTCGGTGGCGGTGACACCACGGTCCTGCTCGTGTCGCTGTCCGCCGGTTCGGGCGTGGTCCACGCCGACCCGGACTCCGCGCGGCAGCCTCCGTACCTCGTCCTCATCGTATCCGGCGGCGCCGACCATCCCGGCAAACGCCCGCAGCGGTACAACGTACTGCTGGCCGATGTCGCGCGGACGCTCGCGCTGTGCTGGCGCCTGGAGGAATCCGAGCGCAACCGGCACCGCGTGGAAGCGGCGGAGGCCCACAGCCGCGAAGCGGTGCTGCACTTGCTGATGGTCGGCAGCGTGCCGGCGGCGCACCGCATCGCTGCCGCCCTCCAGCCGCCGCTCCCCCAACTCGCCCATGTGTACGTCATCGAGTGCCCTGGGCAGCGCCGCTACGAAATCGCCGACCGCATCGCGTACGCGGCGCGGGGCAAAGCCTGGATCGTGCCCTGCCCCGTACGCCCCAATCACCTCATCGCCCTCGTCCCGGTCACCACCGCCGCGGAAGAAGCCGGTGGCGACGCGGAGGCGGCGTCGCCCCATCCCGACTCCGCCGTCGAGCCCGTGGTCGGCAGCACCACGTCCGGCACGGTACGGCGCGAGCCGTTCCGGGGCGCCCCCGGCGACCCGGCGCAGTCCCCCGGCGCGCCCGAGGCACCTGCGGGGGGACCCGCAAACGAACGCGCGGGAGCTGCCGAACCTGCCGAACCTGCCGGATCTGACGCACGTGCTGGTGCTGCTGGTGCTGCTCGTCCCGATGGTCCTGCTGAAGACCAACTCGGCGACGGGTCCGGCGGCTCGCGCTCCGGACCGTACGGCGACCGCGTACCCGGGACGCCGCCCCCAGGCCTGGCGCGGCACGGTCCGCCGGGGACACGCCCCGAGCAGCAGCCGGACGGACCGCGGTGCGCGACGCAGCCGGACGACGGGCATGCGTACGGGGCACAGCCGGAGACGCCGCCCGAGCGCCGCCGTACGCGGCACGAGGGCTCTCGGGCCGCCGAGGAACAACACCAGGAGGTGCGGTTGGGGCGACTCGACCAGTTGATCTCCGAGCGGGTTCCCGAGTGCCTGATCGGGGTGAGCGCGGAGGTGGCGCTACGCGAGACCCCGGTCGGTTACGAGCAGGCGTTCCACGCGCTGGCGGTGGCCAGGGCCGCCCCGAGCGGCCGGGCCAGCTTCAGTCGGCAGTCCGACCTCTCGCCGCTCGCGCTCCCCGAAACGCGCCGCTGGGCGCAGCGGCTGCTGGCTCCCTGCCTGCACTACACGCCTCCGCGCCGGGCCGACCCCGGCGGTGACGAGCTGCTGGGCACACTCGGCTCGTGGCTCACCTTCGGCAGCGCGGCGAGCCGCCACCTCAAGATGCACCGCAACACGCTGGCAGCGCGCGTACGCCTCATCGACGAGCTGCTGGGGCTCGACCTCAGCCGCCTCCCCGACCAGTCAGCGGCCTGGCTGGCCCTGCGGTTGCAGACCCCGCACGTGCCGCTTTCAGCGACCGACCCGCCCGTGACACTCGACGCGCTGCTCGCCATACCGGCCGCGGAGGTGTGGGCACATGCCCAGTTGAGGCCCCTGGAGCGCGCGAACCTGGCGTCGGGAACCGAGACCGTACGGGTCTGGCTACAGGCCGACGCCCGGCTTCCGGCCGCGGCCGCCGCGCTGGGGATCTCCCTGCCGGGCGCGCGCAAGCGGCTCACCAAGGCCGAGGAGGCGCTGGGGCGTTCACTGCTGCACGCGCCGAGCGCGAAGTACGAACTGTGGCTGTCGATGCGGGCACTCGGCATGCTCTGAGCCCCGGCACGTCCTCACGCCTGGGCCGCACCGGACCACTCCCGCCACCTGCCTCGCCCGCGCACTCTCCCCCGCTGTCTCCCTCGCACTCTCCCGCTCTCTCTCCCGCGCCTCGTCCGCTTCCTCCGCGCCGCTCCTTCCCCGCGCGCCTCCTCACGCGCGCGCTCACGCCCCACCATGCGTCTGGCCGCCGCCGGGAAACTGATTGAAGATTGCCGGGAACGGATACTCCCCCGCCCACCACCTCGCCGCGTCACGGGAAACGCACGGCGCTATGGCGCGCTCAGCCGTTCGCCGTTCAATCACCATTCGCGGGACAACCGGCGAGCGGCCTGACTGTGCACTCTGTTCCTCGCCTTGTCTCAACGACCCGCCTACTGTCCCAGTCAAGGCCCCGGCGGGCCGGACCGGAAGCACCTCTCAACCTCCCTGAGACGTCGCACGGGGATACCCCCCTTTCACCCGTGCGGCCACCGCTACCGCAGGCCCGCCGGGCGCCCGCCGCCCACAGACCGTCCGGGCCCGACCGGCATCATGCCGTGCCCCCCACGGCAGAACAGGACCGCTGATGAGTCATCACCACGACTCGCTTCTCGCTCGCCAGGACCCTCGGCTCGACATCAGCGATGCCTACGTCTTCCAGGGCACCCGAGGCACTGTCTTCGTCGTCAACGTCAACCCGCTGTCCGGTGGCGGTGGTTTCCACGATGACGAGAGCCTCTACGAGATCAAGATCGACACGGACGGCGACGCGGTCGAGGACATCACCTACCGCTTCACCTTCTCTCCCATGACCTTCGCCCCCTTCTCGTCCCGCGGCGTCCAGCGCTGGGAGCTCCGCAGGTTCGACGGCGAGGCGGCACGCGACCGCGACGCCGAGGGCACCGTGCTGCTCCGCGGCGTCACCGGCGAGCCCGCCGAACTCGTGCTGCCGCCCAGCGGGAACAGGCGAGCGGGCACCCGCGTCCAACCGGTCAGCGCGGGCACCGGCACGGACACCCCCAGCACGGACGCCTCCGGCACGGACACCATCACCACCGACACCATCGCCGAAGACTCCGGCGGCATCGGCGCGATGCCCGCCACCGGCCTCGCCACCGAGTCGGCGCCCGGCGGGCTGCGGGCCTGGGCAGGACCGGCCGGTGACCCGTTCTGGATCGAGGGAACGGTCGTCACCGCCGTCAAGACAGCCATCTCCCAGGGCACGGCACCGGACCTGGCGGGTTTCGACCCGGAGACGGCCACGAATCTGTTCTCCGACACCGATGTGCACGCGATCGTGCTGGAGGTGCCCGACGCGGACCTGGGTGGCGCCCCGGTGATCGGCTTCTGGGCGGTGTCGGTACTCGCCACTGACGCGGGCGGCTGGCGGCAGATCAACCGCTGTGCGAACCCGCTGGTCAACACGCTCTTCGACCTCGAAGACCCCGACCAGCACATCGACTTCAACGCCACGCTCCCCGCCGAGGACCGTGAGCGTTACGGGCCGGAGATCCTGGCCGCGACCGAACGCGGCGCTGCCGCGGTCGGCGCGGTCCCCGACCCGGCCGCGCACGCCGCACGCGTGCGCGACCAGTTGCTGCCCGACATCCTTCGCTACGAGGTGGGCACCGAAGCACGTTTCGGCGTCGACCGGCGCAATGGGCGCGGTCTCACCGACTGCGCACCCGAGGTGATGTTCGAGCTTGTGCTGGGAGTGCCGATCCGGCTGGGGCTGGACGCAGGCGCGGCCACGGGGGTGCTGCGCGCCGACTTCCCCTACCTGGCACCGCCGAAGGCCGGGCGGTGATCCGGCGCCCCACGCCCGCGGCGGCCCGTACCCCTCGCTGGGTCGCGGCCGCCGCGGACGATCCCGGTGTGGTCCGTGCGATGTGGCGTGACGACCCGCACCGCTCCGTCCGGCTCGCCACGGGCCGCACCTTCGACGCCGTGACGGTCGACCTGCGGACCGGCATGGAAGTGGTGGACCTGCTGCGGTACGACGCGCGTACGGTACGCGGCTCGTACCCCGCCGCCCGTACGGGAAGGAGGCTGGGGACGAGCGCGACGCTCCGGACGAGCGACGCCCCTGGCGTCGGCGCCGCCCCCGGCCCTCGGGTCCGGCCGGACGGCGGCACGGGGTCCCCCGCCCGATATGACACGAGCCGGACCACCGGCTTCCGCATAGCCACCGTGACGCCCCTCGGTGCGCGTGCCGCCATGGACGACGCCGCCACCGCGGCCGTCGCTCCCCGGAAGGCCCCGCTGCGCGACGGGCTGTTCCCGGCACTCATAGACAGCGGCCGGGGCCGCGTGGGACTGCTGGTCCCACCCGGTTCCGACCCATGGTTCGGCGCCCTGCCAGGGGTACGCGACGTGGAGTACCACGGCGAGGGCGCGAGCATCTCCGTCCCTGGGCCCGCCGCGGCGGTGGCGGTGGCCGGGGACGGATTGACGTGGGCCGTACGCCCGGGGGCCCCGGTGGACCGGCTGCGCGGGCTGCTCGGCCCACTGGCCGCGGCGCTCGTGACGGCCCGCATGACCGTGGGCTGGTGCACAGGGCCGTACCCCAACGCCGTCTAGCCCCACCCCTATGATGTGCCGCCGCTCCTCGCTTCCGCACGCCCTCCGATCACGGACCCCGATCACGGACCCCGGCCCGGACGCACCAGAGAGGGACGGAGCAGAACGGCACGTACCAGAAGGGCACATACCAGAACGGTACGTACCAGGCGGCGCGTAACCAGACGGAACGTACAAGAACAGTGCGAGGCGTACGAGAGAGGTGGCATGTCACAGCTCACCGTTCGGCAGGCCCGCGAGGAAGATCACGCGGCGATCGTGGCGGCTGTCCAGGCATGGTGGGGCGAGACCCGGACGCCGGAAGAGGCGCGTGAACTGTCCCTGCTGCTCCCCCGGTTGTTCCTTCAGCACTTCGCCGCTACGAGCCTGATCCTTGAAGAAGCCCCCGACGGCAGGGCGATGGACGGCGCGGAAGACGGCCCTGCGGACGTCGCGCGGGAAGCCGCGGGAGAAGCCGCGCGAACCGTCGAAGGCGACGGGCGGGCCGGCGGCCTCGCGGGCTTCCTCGTGGGATTCCACTCCCCCGACCGGCCGGGGACCGCGTACATCCACTTCATCGGCGTGCATCCGACGTTGCGGCACCACGGCGTCGCCCGGCAGTTGTACGAGCGGTTCTTCGCACGGGCCAGGCAGGCGGGGCGCCAGGAGGTGCGTGCGATCGTGTCCCCGGCGAACAAGCCGTCCATCGCCTTCCACCGCGCGATGGGCTTCGAGCCCGAGGGCGGCGACTACGAGAGCGACGGCGTCCTCGTCCACCGGGACTACGACGGCCCGGGTCACGACCGCATCAGCTTCCGCCTGGTCCTGGCCCCTTGATCCCCTGACCCCCCGACCCGGACCGCAGGCCAACGCGACGGCTCTGCGGTCAGCGGGTCAACTCCCCCACAGCTTCCCGGCGCTTCCCTCACGACGCGAGGATCGTGGCCAGGAACTCCCCCGTCCACGCGAGAAGTTCCCGTCCGACCACTGGCTTTCCACCGATGCGGCCCGCCGTCGGGCGGGGCACCAGGATCTGGCGGGTGGCGGGCTTGAAGACCGTACGCGGGTGGAGCCGCCTCAGCCGCAGCTCCTGCGACTCACGCAGCTCGACGGGGCCGAACCGCACATTGGTGCCCTGCAGCGTGATGTCGCTGACCCCGCAGGAGCGTGCCAGCAGCCGCAGCCCGGCGACGAGCAGCAGGTTCTCGACGGGCTCGGGCAGCGGCCCGTAGCGGTCGGTCAGCTCCTCCCGGACGGCGGCGATGTCGGCCTCGCTGTTGGCGGAGGCGATGGACCGGTACGCCTGGAGGCGCAGCCGCTCGCCGGGCGCGTAGTCGTGCGGGACGTGCGCGTCGACCGGCAGCTCGATCTTGACGTCGAGGGGGGCCTCCTCCTCGACGCTGCCGTCCATGGACGCCCGGTAGTCGGCGACGGCCTCGCCGACCATGCGTACGTACAGGTCGAAGCCGACGCCCGCGATGTGGCCGGACTGTTCGCCGCCGAGCAGGTTGCCCGCGCCGCGGATCTCCAGGTCCTTCATCGCGACGTACATGCCCGCGCCCATCTCGGTGTGCTGGGCGATGGTGGCGAGCCGTTCGTGGGCGGTCTCGGTGAGCGGCTTCTCCGGCGGGTAGAGGAAGTAGGCGTAGCCGCGGTCGCGGCCGCGGCCCACCCGGCCGCGCAGCTGGTGCAGCTGGGAGAGGCCGAAGTTGTCGCCGCGCTCGACGATGAGGGTGTTGGCGTTGGAGATGTCGATGCCGGACTCGACGATGGTCGTGGAGACCAGCACGTCGAACTGCTTCTCCCAGAAGTCGACGACGACCTGTTCGAGCGCGGTCTCGCCCATCTGCCCGTGCGCGGTGCGGATGCGCGCCTCGGGGACGATCTCGCGCAGCCGGGCGGCGGCCCGGTCGATCGACTCGACGCGGTTGTGGATGTAGAAGACCTGGCCCTCGCGCAGAAGTTCGCGGCGGATGGCCGCGCCGATCTGCTTCTGCTCGTACGGGCCGACGAAGGTCAGCACCGGGTGCCGCTCCTCCGGCGGGGTGGTGATGGTGGACATCTCGCGGATGCCGGTGACGGCCATCTCCAGCGTGCGCGGGATGGGCGTCGCCGACATCGTCAGCACGTCCACGTTGGCGCGGAGCTTCTTCAGCTGCTCCTTGTGCTCGACGCCGAAGCGCTGCTCCTCGTCGACGATGACCAAGCCGAGGTCCTTGAACTTGGTGTCGGAGGAGAAGAGGCGGTGGGTGCCGATGACGATGTCCACCGAGCCGTCCTTCAGTCCCTCAAGGACGGCCTTCGCCTCGGTGTCGGTCTGGAACCGGGACAGCGCCTTGACGACGACGGGGAACTGGGCGTAGCGCTCGCCGAAGGTGCCGAAGTGCTGCTGGACGAGCAGGGTCGTCGGCACCAGGACCGCGACCTGCTTGCCGTCCTGCACGGCCTTGAAGGCGGCGCGGACGGCGATCTCCGTCTTGCCGTATCCGACGTCGCCGCAGATCAGCCGGTCCATGGGGACGGACTTCTCCATGTCCTCCTTGACCTCGGCGATGGTGGTGAGCTGGTCGGGCGTCTCCACGTAGGGGAAGGCGTCCTCCAGCTCGCGCTGCCAGGGGGTGTCGGGGCCGAAGGTGTACCCGGGGGCGGCCATCCGGGCCGAGTACAGCTTGATCAAGTCGGCGGCGATCTCCTTGACCGCCTTCTTGGCGCGCGCCTTGGTCTTCGTCCAGTCGGCGCCGCCGAGCCGGTGCAGGGTGGGGGCCTCGCCGCCGACGTACTTCGTGACCTGTTCCAGCTGGTCGGTGGGCACGAAGAGGCGGTCGCCGGGCTGGCCGCGCTTGGCGGGGGCGTACTCCACGAGCAGGTACTCGCGGGTGGCGCCCTGGACGGTTCGCTGCACCATCTCGATGTAGCGGCCGACGCCGTGCTGCTCGTGGACGATGAAGTCCCCGGCCTGGAGGGTCAGCGGGTCGATGGTCTTGCGGCGGCGGGCGGGCATCCGCGTGCC
Organism: Streptomyces sp. A01; assembly: GCF_059026195.1. Classification (NCBI taxonomy): domain Bacteria; kingdom Bacillati; phylum Actinomycetota; class Actinomycetes; order Kitasatosporales; family Streptomycetaceae; genus Streptomyces; species Streptomyces sp. A01. The sequence continues at coordinate 115,851 of NZ_JBWLKN010000012.1, forward strand.
GTCCTTGCCCGCCGACTTCTGGCCGGTGAGGTCGGTCTCGGTGAGGACGGCGAGCTTCAGCGCCGGGTCGACGAAACCGTGCTCGACGGACCCGCAGGAGACGTGGACGAGCGACGGGGAGATCGTGGCGAGCTCGGCATCGAGGCGGGCCGCGATGCCCTCACCGCCCAGCACCTCCACGGTCCGCGCGGCGGGTCCGTGGCCCTCGGTGAGGAAGACCGCGCGCCAGCCGTCGGCCAGCCAGCCCTTGGTGTCGGCGAGGGCGCGGGCCGTGTCGCCCCGGTAGACCTCGGGGGCGTGCATGCCCAGCACGAGCGTGTCGCCGTCCACCTCCTCCTCGTCGGCGGCGAACGGGCTCACCGACCACCACATCATGCCCAGCTCGCGCGCCCGGTCCCGGACGTCGGCGATGCCCCACAGGGAGGCCGCGCCCAGATCGATCGGCGCCTCCCCGCCCCCGGCGGACGCGGCCCACGAGGCTTGCAGGAACTCCTGGCTGGTGGCCACCAGGTCGGCGGCCCGGGTCCGTACTCGCTCCGGGTCGCAGACCACGGCCATCGAGCCCTTGGGCAGCACGTCGAGCAGCAGCTCCATGTCGTCCACCAGCACCGGGGCCAGGGACTCCATCCCCTCGACGGCGATCCCCTCGGCGATCTTGCCGAGCAGCTCGCCCAGCTCGGGGTGCGCCTGCGCGAGGGCGGCGGCCTTCTCCCGCACATCGGCGGTGAGCAGCAGCTCACGGCACGGCGGCGCCCACAGCCCGTGCTCGGCGACCTCAAGGGAGCGCTGGTCAGCGACCTTGAAGTAGCGGATCTCCTCGACGTCATCGCCCCAGAACTCCACCCGGAGGGGATGCTCCTCGGTGGGCGGGAACACATCCAGAATCCCGCCGCGCACGGCGAACTCGCCACGCTTCTCCACCAGTTCCACCCGCGCGTACGCGGCGGCCGCCAGCCCGTCCACCACCGCGCCCAGGTCGGCGGTCTGCCCGCCGCGCAGCGCCACGGGCTCCAGCTCGCCGAGCCCCTTGACCTGCGGCTGGAGCACCGAGCGGATGGGCGCGACGACGATGCTGACCGGACCGGCCGAGGGGTCGTCCTCGCGCGGGTGCGTAAGCCGCCGCAGCACGGCCAGCCGCCGCCCCACCGTGTCGGAACGCGGCGAGAGCCGCTCGTGCGGCAGCGTCTCCCACGACGGATACTCCGCGACGGTGTTCTCCTGGCCCGCGGGCATCAGCGAACGCAGCGCGGCCGCCAGGTCCTCCGCCTCCCGCCCTGTTGCGGTGACGGCGAGCACCGGACGCCCAGCCGAGCGCGCGAGCGCGGCCAGCGCGAAGGGCCGCGCGGCGGGCGGCCCGACGAGGTCGAGATGCATGCGGTGACCGTCCGAAGCCGCGCGCACCGCCTCGGCGAGCGCGGGATCTTTGACGACGGCATCGAGCAGACCGTGCAGGCTCATGAAGGCTTCCGTCCCAGGGCTGGACAACGCGAACGGCCCGGCACGTCAAACGAGCCGGGTTGCTTTCAGAGTACGACGGGCCACTGACAGCCGCCGACGGAAGCGGGGAGGCCGCCGTGGCCGCCCTTGATCGCTGTTCGGGCCGCCCCGAGACGGGGCGGCCCGAACACGCGGCGTAACCACCACTATGCGGCATCGGCTCGATCGAGCGTGGCCCTCCCGGTCAGCCCGAGCCACACCAGCCGCGCGGTGACGCCGCGGCGCAGCCCGAAGAACCACGCGGCCCGCTCAGGCGTGGCGAGGCTCAGCCACAGCCCGCCACCGCCATCGGCGCCGACGACACGCGCGCTGCCGTCCTCGTACGCGACACCCCAGGCGGCGACCTCGGCGTCTCGCTCGCCCGCCTCCACCTCGTACTCCCGCACGACGGCGAACAGCCGCGGCGCGGTGTCGGCGACGAGCTCACACACCTCTGCGTCGAAGTCGGGGGGCTCGGAGCCGGGACGCTCGGAGCCAGAGGGCTCGGAGTCGGGGCCCTGCGGGGATACGGTGACCATGGAAGTCTCCTGTCGGGAGGAGGAGTTGGCCAGGGGAAACGCACCTCGACGGAGCGGCACCCCGTATCGGCCTGTGATGTACACCATAGCCTTGAGCTATGATTCAGCCCATCAAAATGATGCGATACGTCATAACGCACCCGTGTGGGTGACGGCACCACATCCCAAGTGGGAGAGGGGAACGCGCGATGGCCCGAGCCAAGCTTCCGCCGACCATCCGGCAGCGACGGTTGGGTTCTGAGCTACGTCGGCTACGCGAACAAGCGGATCTCAGCGCCACCCAGGCCGGCGCCCTCCTCGGCTCCTCCCAGTCACGCGTCAGCAGCATCGAGTCCGGGGGCTACGCGGTGAGCGCGGAGCGGGTGCGAGCGATGGCGCGCGCCTACGGCTGCGGGCATCAGGCACTGATCGAAGCGCTCGCGGAGATGACGGGCGGCCGCACCCGAGGCTGGTGGGACGAGTACCGCGGCATCCTCCCGGCGAGCATGCTCGACATGGCCGAGTTGGAGCACCACGCTCAATCCATGCGGATCGCATCCGTCATTCACATGCCCGGGGTGCTCCAGACCAGGGACCACGCGCGGGCGATCACCGAAGCCGTCGAACCCTCCCTCGCGGCACACGAGGTGGAGCACCGAGTCTCGCATCGGATCAAGCGCCAGGCAGTTCTGTACGGAGAGCAGCCGACGCCGTTGATCGCGACCATCCACGAGGCCGCCTTGCGGATGGACTTCGGCGGTCCGAGCGTGGCTCGCGCGCAGCTGGAGTACTTGCTCACGATGAACGAGCATGAGCACATCACCGTGTTGGTCATCCCCTTCGGATCAGGAGCCTTCCCCAACTCCGGGCAGGGAATTATCTATCTCAGCGCGGATGTCACACAGCTGGACACCGTGCAGCTCGATACAGACCATGGTTCCGAGTTTCTGGACACCCAGCCTCAACTGACGAGGTACCGCAGCACGTTGGACCGTATGGAAGCCCTCGCGCTGAAGCCAGCAGAGTCGTGCGACATGATTCACCGCATCGCACAGAACATCTGACATCTAACGAAGGAACGTCCGTGTCCGCCCCCAACTGGCAGAAGTCGTCTTACAGCGGCAACGCGGGCAACTGCCTCCACGTCGCCGCAGACGCCACCCACACCATCAAGCTGCGCGAGAGCGACAACCCCGGAGTCATCCTCACCACCACGACCACGTCACTGCGCCGCTTCATACGCAGCGTCAAAGCGGGCGAACTCGACCACTTCACAACGAGCTGACACCGCGCAAACCCGGCTCACCCGCCCGTTGTACAACATCGCACAGAACATCTAACAAAGGATCGAACATGCTCCACCAGACCTGGCGGAAGTCGTCCTACAGCGGGACTGCGGGCAACTGCCTCTACGTCGCCGCAGACGCCACCCACACCATCAGGCTGCGCGAGAGCGAGCACCCCGAGATCATCCTCACCACCAGCCCCGCCACGCTGCGCCAGCTCCTCCGCAGTGTGAAGGCGGGCGAGCTCGACCACCTCACGAACAGCTGACGCCCCGCATGTCCGCCCGGCCGCCGACCCTGCACAACCTCGCACCGAAATGTGACGGAGGACTGAACATGCTCCACCACACGTGGCAGAAGTCCTCCAACTGCCAGGAGTCCGCCTCCTGCCTCAACGTCGCCGCAGACGGCACTGACACCATCAACCTGCGCGAGAGCGAGCACCCCGGAGTCGTCCTCACCACCACAACCGCGTCACTGCGCCGCTTCATACGCAGCGTCAAAGCGGGCGAGCTCGACCGCTTCACGACCAGCTGACGCCGCGCACGCGTACCCGCTTCGGCGCGCGCCGCCTCAGCCCCCGCTATCGCCCGTACCACCGCCACCAATGCCATCGAGCACGGCGCCGACAAGGTCATCAACCGCTTCCGGCGCAGGCGGGGCAGCGGCCCCGGCAACCGTCTCACCGCGAAACAGCAGCGCGAGCACCGTCTCGTGGCAGACGCCGACGATCATCGAGGCGGCGGCGTCCACGCGGGCGCCGGGCGCGAGCCGCCCCAGATCGCGTTCGGCGCGCAGATAGCCGGTCAGCCGGTCGCGCCAGTCCTCACCGGGCTCGCTCAGGCCGCCGAACTTCGCGAGCACCCTGGGCTGGGCGAGCAACCCGGCGAGGGCGGGCAGGATCGCCCGGTGCAGAGCCATGCCGTACGTGATGTGGGCGCGCAGGTTGTCCTCGATCGCGCCGACGCCCGGCACGGGAAGGCAGCTCAGGCCGCGCTCGACGGTCCGTACATGCGCACGCAGGGCATGCGCCAGCAGTTCTTCCTTGTCCGCGAAGTGGTTGTAGAGGACGCCATCGGCCACCCCGGCCTCGCGGGCGATCGCGCGCACCGTGAGCCCGGCCGTGCCGCGCTCGGCGACCATGCGTTCGGCGGTGGCGATCAGGTGCTGGCGCAGACTCCGCTCGCCATCGCCATGGCGCAGCACCGCCGCTTTTCTGGGTGACATCACCCGGCATCGTAATGGGCCGTCCGATCGCGCCTCAGGCCGCGTCAGGCCACCACCGGCCGGGCGGCGGTCACCAGCCATGCCGTACCGCGCATCCGCACCGCGTCCGGCTGCTCGAACGGCCGCAGCGCCGCCGCCAGCGCCTCCCGGGCGCCGTCCGCCGCCTCGGGCCCGGCCTGATCCATGTGGAACTTGACCGGCCCCCAGCCGCCGAGGAACCCGGCCGCGTCCGCGACGTCCCGGCCCCACACCTGGTCGGCCTCGACGCGGACGCAGTCGACGTCCTGGAACCCGGCGCCGGTCAGCACCGTACGGACCCGCGCCGGATCGGCGAACGACGTCGGGCCGGTGCCGTCGGCGCCCGTGGGGCGCGGCAGATACGGGGCCAGGGCGCCGAAGACATGCCCCAGGTCGGTGCCGTCCAGCTCCGTCATGCACAGGAAGGCCAGCCGCCCTCCCGGCCGCAGGGCCCGGCCGATGTTGGCGAACGCGGCGACGGGGTCGGCGAAGAACATGATCCCGAACCGGCTGAGAGCCACATCGAAACCGCCCTCCGGGAACGCGTACACCTGGGCGTCGCCCTGCTCGAAGGTCACATTGGAGACGCCCTCCGAGGCGGCCCGGGCGCGCGCCGTGCCCAGCATGGGACGGGAGAGATCAACACCGAGTGCCCGCCCCCGCCCGGACCGGCGGGCGGCCAGCCGGGTCAGCTGACCGTTGCCGCAGCCGACGTCGAGCACCCGGTCCCCGTCGCCGATCGCCGCCGCTTCGAGCAGGTGCACGTTGAAGCCGCCGTTCACGGCGTCATAGCGGTCGTCGTGGCCAGCCCAGTGCTCGCCCTCGTATCCGTTCCACGCCTCGGCCTGTGCGGTGTTGACGATGCCGCTCATCGCGGTCCTCCTTGCCGGTCACCCATCACGTACGGAACACGGCTCGATGAACACACGTTCATGAACCCGCGTTCATAATGACTGCGGCCAAGCGGAACGTCAACGAAGTACCGCGTCAACGAGCAAGCGAAACGGACAAGACGGGCGAATCAACGAGACAGCGAGACAGTGAGGGCGGCGGGCGAGGGCGGACCCCGAGACACGACGAGGCGACGGCGCGGCGAGGGGGAGCCCGCCAAGCCCCGCCCGGGGCCAGGGCCAGGTGCCGGGGGCCCGGGCCAGGGCCAGGGCCCGGCGGCCACTCACTCCCCCGGCTTCGCCTCGAAGCTCGCGAAGTACGCCGCCGCCCCGTCGTCCTCGCCGTGCCCCTGCTCCTCCGCACGGCGGAAGCGCTCGGCCGCTGCCGCCGCCAGGTCCATCCGTACGCCTGCCAGTCCGGCGGCGTCCGCGATGAGCTGGGCGTCCTTGCGGGCGGCGGAGACGGTGAAGCTCGCGGGATAGTCCCCGGCGAGGATCAGTTCCGACTTCATCCGCAGATACGGGGAGTCCAGCGGCCCACCCGCCACCGCGTCCAGCAGCGCACGCGGGTTCACACCAAGCCCTTCGGCGAGGGCCAGCGCCTCGCCGGTGCCGTTGATGAGCGTGAGCACCCAGCTGTTGACGACGAGCTTGAGCCTGCTGGCCGTGCCGGCGGCGCCGTCCTCGCCTACCCACAGCGTGCGTTGCCCGACGACGGAGAACACCTGCTCGGCGACCTCGCGTACGTCGGCGGGACCTGCCGCCAAGATGGTCAGCAGCCCCTTCTCGGCGGGCTGCTTGGTGCCGAGGACCGGCGCGTCCACGAAGCTCAGCCCGCGCTCGGCGGCGAACTCGGCCAGCTCCCCCACCGCCTCGGCGCCCACGGTGCTCATCTGGAGCCACGCGGCGCCGGAGCGCAGCGCGGGCCCAGCGTCACGCATGCTCTGCAAGGCGGCGGGCCCGTCGTGCAGCATCGTCACCACGAGATCGGCGCCGTCCACCGCCTCGGCCGGGGTGTCCACGACCCGTGCCCCGGCGGCCGCGAGGGGCTCGGCCTTCGCACGCGTACGGTTCCAGACGCGGACGTCGAGGCCAGCCGCTCCAGCGAGATTGCGGGCCATCGCGAAGCCCATGATTCCGGTGCCGAGCACCGCTACGGAAAGGGTGTTTGCCATAGGCGAACGGTAGGCCGTGGAGTGCGCTCGAAGACAGAAACAGGACGAGTGGAGCCGTAACTCGCCCTGAAACAAGCGCCGGGCCCCGAACCGCCCTCAGAATCGCGTCGTTGTGGCGCCCCGAACTCGACGGGCATGACTGACCGTGCCGTCTCTCCTCGCATCGCCGTCAAGTGCAGCGGTGCTTTTGCCAGCCCTGCTGGTAAGGAAGGGCCCGACGCACACCCCCGAGGGTGCACCGAGCCGAGCCGGGTCCTGCCGGTGGGTCCCGCCCTTGTGGGGGCGGGACCCGGGGCTCGACGCAAGGCCAGGCCGGCAGCCCGCCTAGTCCGTCGCGATCGCGTTCAGGACGTTCATGCGGCCCGCCCGGAATGCCGGGACCAGGGCTGCCAGGAGGCCGACCGCTGCCGCTCCGATGAAGACCGTGATGATCGTCGGCCAGGGGATCTCCAGGGTCTTCAGGCCCTCAAGGGCCAGGAGCTTCTGGGCTGTTGTGCCCCAGGCCATGCCCAGGCCGAGGCCGAGGAGGGCGCCGAAGAGGGCGATGACCACCGACTCCAGGCGGATCATGCGGCGCATCTGGCGGCGGGAGAGGCCGATGGCGCGCATGAGGCCGATCTCGCGGGTGCGTTCGACGACCGACAGGGCCAGGGTGTTCACCACGCCGAGGATGGCGACGATGATGGCCAGTCCCAGCAGACCGTAGACCAGGTTGAGCATCTGGCCGATCTGGTCCTCAAGGAGCTTCTTGTAGTCGGCCTGGTCGCGGACCGTGACGTCCGGGTACTTCTCCAGGTGGGACTTGATCGACGCGTACGCCTCGCGGTCCTGGCCGTCCTTGGCCACCGCGAACATCATCAGGTTGTCCGGCATCTTGTCGGCCGGGATGTACTTCCGCGCGGTCGCCACGCTCGTGTACAGCGCGCCCTTGTTGAACGCGGTGTCGTCCGAGGTGATGGTGCGGATGGTGAGCTTGGCGGTCCTGCCGTCCTTGAAGTCGACCGTCAGCACGTCGCCCATCGTGACCTTGTGGTCCTTGGCGAAGCCCTCCGGTACGGAGATGGCGTTCTTCGCGTACGCGTCGATCAGCTTGCCCTCGACGACCGGGGACCGCAGGTCCTCCACGTAGGTGGGGCTGGCGGCGTCCACGTCCTCCTTGACCGTCTTGCCGGCCGGGGTGGTGATCCTGGTGTCTTCCAGGTACTTGTAGTCGCTGACGTGGTCCAGGCCCTTGGCCCGCTTGATGGCGCGCTCGACCTGCGGCTTGATCAGCCCGTTGTCGGGTTCGATGATGAAGTCGGCACCGACCGACTTGTCGAGCTCGTCGCTGGCCGAGGCGACCATGGAGGAGCCGACCACCGAGAGGGCGGCGACCAGGGCGAGGCCGATCATCAGGGCCGCGCCGGTGGCACCCGTACGGCGCGGGTTGCGCAGCGCGTTGCGCTCCGCCATCCGGCCGACCGAGCCGAACATCCGCAGCAGGACCGCGCTGAGCACCCGCACCACGAACGCCGCGAGCAGCGGGCCGATGACGATGAAGCCGATCAGGGTCAGCAGGACGCCGAGGCCGAGGAACATCGAGCCGTCAGCGGCCTTGTCGGCGTTCGCCGCCATGGCCAGGCCCGCGGCGCCACCGCCCGTCAGCAGCAGGCCGATCACGGCCCGTATCTTGCCGGACTTGCCGTCCGCCGGGGTACCGGCGTCCCGCAGCGCCGCCATCGGGGAGATCTTCCCGGCCCGCCGGGCGGGGATGTACGCGGCGACCACAGTGGTGATGACGCCGATGACCAGGCCGATGACCGGCGTGGCGGGCTTGAGCGTCAGTTCGGAGGTGTCGAGGTTCATGCCCATGGTGCCCATGAGCTTCATCAGGCCGACCGCGAGGCCGACGCCGCCCGCGACGCCGAGGATCGAGCCGAGCACGCCGAGGAGCAGCGCCTCGAAGAGCACGGAGCGGTTGATCTGGCGGCGGCTGGAGCCGATGGCCCGCATCAGGCCGATCTCGCGGGTGCGCTGGGCGACCAGCATCGAGAAGGTGTTGACGATGAGGAAGATGCCCACGAGGACGGCGATTCCGGCGAAGCCGAGCATCGCGTACTTCATGACGTCCAGGAACGAGCCCAGCTCGTCCTTGTTCTCGGCCTTCGTCTCGGCCTTCGTCTGGACCTTGAGCCCGCTGTCGGCGCCGAGTTCGGCGATGACGGTCTTCTTCAGCTCGTCGTTGCTGACACCGGATGCGGCGGTCAGAGCGATCGAGGTGTACTCGCCGGTCGCGCCGAGCAGTCGGCGCTGCGCGGTCTGGTCGTCCAGGTAGAACGCGGACGAGCCGGGGTTGGTGACCTGGAAGGTCGCGATGCCGGTGATCTTCACGGTGAAGTCGCCGGGCGAGGCGATGATCCGCACCGTGTCGCCGAGCTTCAGGTTCTTCTTCTTGGCCGTGTCGGCGTCGACCATCACCTCGGTGGGGCCGCGCGGCTCATGGCCCGAGGTGATCTCCGTCGACTTCAGCTCGCTGGAGTCCCAGTTGGTGGCGATGGACGGCGCGCCGTCGGCCAGGCTGATCTTCTTGTTGTTCTTGTCGACAGCGGTGATGGAGGTGCTGACCGTGTCACCGACGGCCGCCTTGACGCCGTCGACCTTCTCCAGTTCCGCGATCCGCGAGGCGGGGACCGTCGGCGGCTTCCGCGTCTTCTGCGCGTCGTCGCCGGTGGGGGCGTTCTTCGGGCTGACGCTGACGTCCGGGGCGGTGGCCGAGAAGATCTTGTCGAACGTGGAGTTCATGGTGTCGGTGAAGACGAGCGTGCCGCAGACGAACGCCACCGACAGCAGCACCGCGATGGCGGACAGCGCCATGCGTCCCTTGTGCGCGAGGAAGTTGCGCATCGAGGTCCTGAAGACGGTCATGACACCCGCCCGCGTGCGTCGAAGTGCTTCATGCGCTCAAGGACGAGTTCCGCTGTCGGGTCGTACATCTCGTCGACCATCCGGCCGTCGGCGAGGTACAGCACCCGGTTCGCGTACGAGGCGGCCACCGGGTCGTGGGTGACCATCACGATGGTCTGGCCCAGTTCGTCCACGGACCTGCGCAGGAAGCCGAGCACCTCGGCACCGGCGCGCGAGTCGAGGTTTCCGGTCGGCTCGTCACCGAAGATGATCTCGGGGCGGGCGGCGAGCGCCCGGGCCACGGCGACGCGCTGCTGCTGGCCGCCGGAGAGCTGGTTCGGCCGGTGCTTGAGCCGCCCGGCGAGGCCCACGGTCTGCACGACCATGTCGAGCCACTGCCTGTCGGGCTTGCGGCCCGCGATGTCCATCGGCAGCGTGATGTTCTCCAGCGCGTTGAGCGTCGGCAGCAGGTTGAACGCCTGGAAGATGAACCCGATCCGGTCCCTGCGGAGTTGGGTGAGCTTCTTGTCCTTGAGCCCGGTGATCTCGGTCTCGTTGATGAAGATGTTGCCCGAGGTCACGGTGTCCAGACCGGCGAGGCAGTGCATCAGCGTGGACTTGCCGGACCCGGACGGGCCCATGATCGCCGTGAACTGCCCGCGGGCTATGTCCACATCGACGTGGTCCAGGGCGACGACCCTGGTCTCGCCCGCCCCGTACGCCTTGACGACCTGACGTGCTCGCGCGGCAACGGCCGTATGCCCTCCGCTGCCCCCGGTCCTGGGAATTGATACAGCCGTTGTCACGGTATGTCTCCTAAGTCGGTGTCCGCCACGGTTCTTGACCGCGTACCTAAGCTTGCTGGAGCGGAAGAGCCGCCGCGATGGTGCTCAGCGCCGTATCCGACCTGGGGATAACCCCACCCTCGTGGTCGTGCCGCCCGTAGCAAGCCTAGGGAGCGCAGGTCAGCGGCCTCGTCCTCCGCCGGGACGAACGGCGGGTAGGGGGAAGTACCCAACTCCCCCTAGGGGAGGCGACGTCCGGCGTCCGCCGCCGTCAGGGTCGCCGCCCTCGCCCGGAAGCCAGGAGCCGGGCGCCAGGCGCCACCGGGAGCCGTACGCCACCTGAGCGCCGTCCGAGCCGTGGCGTACGGGCCGTGGCGTAGGGGCGTCCCTCGCCCAGCCGTCCCTTACGGACCGTGGCGCCCGGGTCGGCGCGTCCGTGTGCGGCGTACCGGCGCTTACAGGGCGCCAAGGGCGCGTACCGGCCCATGGGTTCGCGCGCGGGCGGTTGTTTTCCCGGCGGGCTCCCCTGCCGCTCCCCCGGCGCTCCCCCGCCGGAGGACAGGTTCCGGACGACTGGTTCCGCAGCCCCTGACCGCATGGAAAGGTGGACCGTACAACGAGCGATGGGGGAGCACGGTGGGCGGCACCGCACGGGGTACCGAAGCGAATCCGGCGCCTGGAGCCGCCGGTCCGCCACCCGCCGACCGCCGGGGTCCGGTGGTCGCCGCGCTCATGCTCGCGATGGCCCTCGCCGCCCTCGACTCCACGATCATCTCCACCGCGATCCCGCAGATCGTCGGCGACCTGGGCGGCTTCTCCGTCTTCTCGTGGCTCTTCTCCGGCTATCTGCTCGCCGTGACGGTGACACTGCCGGTGTACGGCAAGCTGTCGGACACCTTCGGCCGCAAGCCGGTCCTGATCGTGGGCATCGTCCTGTTCCTCGTCGGCTCGCTGCTGTGCGCGGCCGCCTGGAACATGGCCAGCCTCATCGCCTTCCGCGTCGTCCAGGGCCTGGGCGGCGGCGCGCTCCAGGGCACCGTGCAGACCATCGCCGCCGACCTCTACCCCCACAAGGAACGGCCCAAGATCCAGGCCAGGCTCTCCACGGTCTGGGCCACGTCGGCGGTGGCCGGGCCCGCCTTCGGCGGGCTGATCGCGACGTACGCGGACTGGCGCTGGATCTTCCTCATCAACCTGCCGGTGGGCGTCGTCGCGCTGCTGCTCATCGCCCGCCACCTGCGAGAACCCGTACGGCCCACCCGCTCGCGGCCCCGCGTGGACTGGGCGGGAGCGCTCGGCGTCTTCGTCTGCGGCAGCCTGCTGCTGATGGCCCTGGTGCAGGGCGGGGTGGCCTGGCCATGGCTGTCGCTCCCGTCGCTGTCCCTGCTGGGAGCGAGCGCGCTCTGCGCGGTGATCACCGTCATCATCGAGCGGCGCGCCGCCGAACCGATCATCCCCGGCTGGGTCTGGCGCCGCCGCACCATCGCCGCCGTCAACCTCGCCCTCGGCGGCCTCGGCCTGCTGATGATCGCCCCGACCGTCTTCCTCCCCACCTACGCGCAGTCCGTCCTCGGCCTCTCCCCCACCGCCGCCGGGTTCGTGCTGTCCGTGATGACGCTGAGCTGGCCGATATCAGCGGCCCTCAGCAGCCGCGTCTACCAGCGGATCGGCTTCCGGCAGAGCGCGATGACGGGGATCGGCCTGGCCGCGCTGATCCTGCTCGCCTTCCCGTTCCTCCCCTACCCCGGCTCGCCCTGGCAGCCCGCCCTGATCATGCTGCTGCTCGGCGGGGCGCTGGGCCTCTTCCAACTGCCCCTGATCGTCGGCGTGCAGTCGTCCGTCGGCTGGGCCGAGCGCGGCACGGCGACCGGTTCCATACTGTTCTGCCGGCAGGTCGGCCAGAGCGTGGGGGCGGCGCTGTTCGGCGCGGTCGCCAACGCCACGCTGGCCGCCCGCCTCGCCGACGCCCCCGACTCCATCAGCGGCGACCTGCCGGACGACCTCGACTCCGTCTCCCGGGCCCTCGAACACCCCGGTGAACTGTCGGCGGAGGCCGCCGACTATCTCCGGCGGTCGGTCGACACGGCAGTGGACTACGTGTATCTCGGCGCCGCCGCGGCCGCCGCCCTCTCCCTGCTGATCCTGCTGCTGCTCGCCCCTCGCGTCTTCCCCACCCACACGGAGGACACCCCGACGGCGAGCGGGGCTGACGACGGCGACGGGGGCGGTCGCGGAGAGGGTGAGTCCGCTTGAGCCGGCGGGGCCGTCAGGCGGACGAGGCCGTCACTGGGCCGGTGACTCCGCTGACGGATGCGTAGGCAGCTGAACCTCGATCGTGTCCTCCTCGTCGCTCACGCGATGCGACCCGGCAGCGGGCTTCGGCACGGCCACGCCCGGCACGCCACTCTTGCCGTTCGCGCTGTAGGTGCCGTTCGCGCTGGTCGTACGGTTCGCGCTGGTCGCACGGATACCGCTGTGCGTGCCGTTCGCGCTGTACGTGCCGTTCACGCTGGTCGTACGGTTCCCGCCGTCGGCGCTCTCCGCCGTGCCACCCGCGTCAGCCGCGCCCGACGCGCTCCCCGCGCCGTCGCCGCCGCCCGGCCCCGTTCCGGCGCCCGCCGAGGGGCCCGCCCCGGCCGACGGCTCGGCCGACTCGTCCGGCTCCGTTGGGCCGACGGGCTCGGACGGCCGCCCCATCAGCGTCGCCAGGCTGTTGCGTACGTGGTCCATGTGCGACCTGACCTCGTCGTACTGCTGCGCGTGGTCCCGTAGGGCCTGCTCCGTCTCGCGCTCCGTACGCTCCGCGTACACCCGGGCGCGCGCCACCAGCTCCGCGGCCTGTGCCTCCGCGTCCTCCTGGCCGTGCCGAGCCGCCTCCTCCGCTTCCGCGTAGGCGCGCCGCGCCTCCGCCTTGGAACTCCCGCCCTGGAGCTCAAGCTCCGCGACGCGCGCTTCCAGCGCGGCCTCGTGCTCGGCGATGTCGCGCGACGCCGCGTCCCAGCGTTCCGCGTGGTCCTTGTCCTGCGCCGCCAGGATCGCTTCCGCCCGCTGCTGGGTGTGCTTCAGCTCGGCGACGGCCTCGCACCGCCACAGCTTGGCGTCGTGGTGTGCCGTGCTACGGAGTTCGACGGCGGTCTCCCGCGCCGAATCGATGGTGCGGGCCGCCCAGGCCTCGGCCTCGGCGCGTACGGCGGTGGCGGCGGCCTGCGCCGACTCGCGCGCGGTGTCAGCGTCCGAAGCGGCGGCTTCCCACGCCTGCTTGGCCTCCGCCTCAGCGTCGGAACGCAGCCGCGCGGCTTCCTGCTCGGCGGTGGCCAGGATGAGCTGCGCACCCTCACCCAGCGTCTCGTACGTCTGCGGCGGCAGCTCGGCGACGACCGCGCGCAGCCGCTCCAGCTCAGCGGTCATCTCGTTGGCGAGCACCGTCAGACGTGCGGCGCGTTCCCATACCGTGTCGCGGCTCGCGGACAGGTCCACCAGGTACTGGTCCACCTGCGCCGGACGGTAGCCGCGGCCCCGCCCAGCAGTGAAGCCATGGGGTGATACCGATGCACTCATCCTTAAAGCCCCTCTATCCGGTGGTATCCGACGAACATCTTTGTGGATGAGAGCGAAATGCCCATAACGCGACACTCCGCCTCGGACGCCTCAGCCAAGGATGCGGCAATTGGCGTGAGAAGTCGCAATCTCTCCGAATCTTGTGAAACGTAGCCCAATCCGCAGAAAGCGAGGAAGCACCGGAAGAGCCGAAGGAGGGATGAGAGGGGCCGAGAAGGGCCGAGAAGCGCCCAAGAGGGCACTGGAGAGGCGGCGAAGTGGGCCCATGGGGCTTCATGGGGCGGCGCGCGCCTGACAAAAACCTGGCGCCCGGCCCCGTGCGACGGGGACGGGCGCCAAGACAGACGCGCTGCGCGGCTCCGGCCCGCAGGCGGGCGCGGCTGGGTGGCCGGGGCCGAGGTGCGGGACGCGGTCAGGGCGTCCCGCGGGCGATCGGGATCAGAGCAGGCCGTCCCACATCTGCTCAAGCAGCACCGCCCACCAGTTCTCCGGTGAGGCGAGCGCCGCCGGGTCGAGCGCGGCCAGCTGGGTCTGGAAGTCCACCGTCCACCGGCCCGCCTGCTCCGGCGTCAACGTGGCTCGCAACCGCCACATCCACCCCAACAGACCCATGCAGCGTACGAACTCCGGAAGCCCGGTGTTCACGAACTGCGGGGGCGCGGGCTGGCCACCGGGACCACCTTCGACAGGGACGGCCACGATGTGCGCCGTGCCGTACTGCACACACAGCTGACGGCCGAAGTCATTGCCCATGACCAGATAGGAGCCCGCGTCAGAAGCGGGCTGCACCTGACGCTCGGCGGCCAGCTCGGCGAGCGTGGGAACCGGGCGGCCGGGCTGCGCCTGGGCCCAGAAGAACGGCCCGAAGTCCACGGGCAGCCCCGCCCACACCAGCGTCTGCGCCACGATGTCCGGCACGCCCTGCCTGGAGACCGCGCGCTGGTCGAAGCGGAAGACGCCCTGCGGACCGAAGGCGTTCAGCAGCTCCTGCGCGATGCCCTCCGGCGGGATGGCCGGCGCGCGCTGCACCTGGTTGGGGTGCGGCAGCGGCACCCGGTTCGGCGCGGGCCTGGCCGGGCCGTCCGCGACCTGGTGCAACTCGCCCTGGTGCTCGATGAGATGGCGTACGCCCTGCTGACGCGTGGCGTGGTCGCGGCCGTACGGGGCGGTGTGGCTGATGCGCACCTGCGGCCAGGTCTCGCGGATCATCCGGGCGCAGTAGCCGCCGGGCAGATCGCAGGACTCCAGCTCGGTGTGCAGCTCAAGCACCTGCTGCGGCGGCACGTTCATCGCACGCAGCTCGTGCAGGATCTGCCACTCGGGGTGCGGCGTGCCGGGCGCCGAGCGACGGATGAGCTGCTGCTCGGAACCGTCCTGCGCCCGGTAGCGGAGGACGGCCATGTAGCCGGGCCCGACCGTGGGCAGTCCGGAGGGCGCCTGCGGATAGCCGTACGCCTGCGGGGGCGGGGCCATGCCGGGCGCGCCGGGCCCGCCGGGCATCCCGGGAGCACCAGTCATCCCGGGCGCCCCGTGCATGCCAGGAGCGACAGGACCACCAGACATCCCAGGGCCGGGCGGCGGCGGAGCCATGCCGGGCTGGCCCGGGCCGGGCGGCGGCGCCATGTGCGGTGCCCCGGCGCCGGGCTGACCCGGAACCATGGGGGCGCCCGGAGCGCCCGGCATACCCGGCGCGCCCGGACCCGCGAGCATCGTCGCGGCGGCATGCACCCCACCGGGCTGACCGGGCTGACCCGGCTGGTTCGGATAACCGGGCTGGCCCGGGGCGCCAGGGAGGCCGGGCGGCGGCGGGGTGTGCGGGCCACCGGCACCGGGCACTCCCGGCGGGCCGGGAGGCTGCGGGCCACCGGCACCGGCACCGGGCTGGCCTGGCGCACCAGGGGCGCCGGGCGCACCCGGAACCCCGGGCACCCCAGGACCGGCCAGCATCGTCGCGACGGCATGCACGCCACCGGGCTGACCCGGCTGGCCCGGCTGACCCGGAACGCTGCCGTGCGCGCCGCCGGGGGCACCAGGGGCGGCGGGCGGCGGCGTGTTCGGGCCGCCGGGAACACCCGCGCCCATGCTCTCCGGGTCGAGCTGGGAGACGAGCTGAGTCGGTACGTACCCACCAGCCGGCGCGCCGGGGGCTCCCGGGCCTGACGGCGGTGGCGTGCCGACCGCGTCCCCGGAGCGGGCCCCGGGCGTGCCGGGGACGCCGGGAGGCGGCGGCGTCGAGGGGCCGCTGCCGCGCGACGCCTTGCTGGTGGCGGCGTCCGCGATGTCGGCCGCGGCGGACTCCGGCGAGCCGCCGGGAGCGCCGACGCTGCCCGGGCCACCGGTTCCACCGGAGGCGTGTCCGGCGGGAGGCGCCGGTTGGCCGGGCGGCGGGCCGGGCGGCATGGCAGGCGCGGGCGCCACACCGCCACCGGCGTGCGGACCGCCAGGAGCCTGCGGCCCACCGGCCTGCGGGACACCGGGACCTTGCGCGCCGCCGGGACCCTGCGGGCCGCCGGGGGGCTGCGAGGCGCCAGGGGCTGCCTGGAGGAAGTAGCCGTCGAGAGCGGGCGCGATGGCCGTGGGCGGCAGGACGCTGCCCGCCGACATCAGCTCGGTCTTGGCCTCGGCCGCGACGCCCGGCACCGGGGTGTCATCGTCGTCGAAGCCCGCGAGGGGCGGCGCGAAGACGGTGGCGGGCGGGGCGACCGAGCGGTCGCCATCGTCGCCCTTCGGGTTGGTGTCGGCGCCCTCCCAGGGCGTGCCACTGGACGATCCCGGCGCCGCCGGGAAAGCCGGAGCCGGGGACGAAGGAGACGGTGGGGACGACGGGGATGACGAAGTGGACGACGGGGCAGGCGGGGGCGGCGGGGCGGGAGTGGGCGCGGCGGCCGGTTCGGGGAAGCTTTGCGAGCCGCCCTCAAACGACTTGTGGCCGGACGAACCACCCACCGCATCACCCGAAGAGCCGCCCGCCGAGGCATCCGAGGCGTTGCCCGTCGAGCTGTCGTACGCGCCGTTGAACGAGTGGTCCAGCGACCGGTCCAGCGCGCTGTCCGACAAACCACCGGAACCGGCACCACCGCCGGAGCCACCAGCGCCGCCGGCGCCACCGTCGGCGCCAGAGCCACCCGACGCGGCGGCGGCCGGGAAGCCGCCGTGCTCGCCGCGGCCGGACGATCCGCCGGGCCCGCCGCTCGCCGACCCGTCCGGCGCGCGGTCACCCGGTCCACCGCCGACCGACGCGCCACCGACCGGTGCGGCGCCGTCCGACGTACCGCCCGACGACTTGCGGTCCGCGAGGCCGATCGAGTCCGCCGCCTCCTGAAGCCACTCCGGCGGCGTCAGCAGGAAGGAGGTCGCCCCCAGGTCGATACGCTGCGGCGGCGCCTCGGGGGCCGGGGCCTCGCCGGGTGTGCCGTACTCCTCCTCGTACCGCCGGATGACCTCGCCCACCGGGAGACCCGGCCACAGCGTGGTCTCGCCGCTGTCGCGGGCGATGACCAGCCGGGCGCCGCTCGAACCCGCCGCTCGCCCCTCGGAGCCGGCGGCCGAGGTCGGGCCGTCCGCCCGGTCCTCAGCCCACGCGACGAAACCCAGGTCGAACTCCCGTACCCGCACCTCGCGCTGCTGGTAGCGGGGGACCTCACCGTTGATCCACTGCTCCGCGCGCTCCTGCGCCTGCGCGAAGGTCACCATCGCGCTCATCCCTCCACCGGGACGACGTACGCGAAGCCGCCGTCCACCATCAGGTTCGCCACCGTCTCCAGCTCCGGGGGGTTGCCCGCGAGCCGCAGCAGAAAGGCGTCGAAGTCGTCACCGCAGGGAAGCATCAGCTCCGCTGCCCGGTCCGCCACGGGCCAGTCGTCATGGTCACGCGCGTCGTCGTACGCACAGAACCAGACCGAGCCGATCGCGTCGCCCTTCACCTTCACGGCGATCACCCCGCCCTGGACGAACCCGACGCCGAGGTAGTCCTTGGTGAAGTGGTCCCGCAGGCACTTGTTGACGTAGACGAGGTCGTTGACCGCTGCCTCGTCCCGCACGGTGAAGAACGGCTGGTCGACCAGCAGGCCCAGTTCGGGATCGAGGGCGGCGCCGACCGGCGCGCAGCCGCCCGCGGCCTTCAGGAACGCGCGGTAGGCGTCGGGCAGCCGGTAGCCGAGGTCCTCCTCCACGCCCAGCACCGCGTCCTCCGTGACCGACAGGCCGCGCTTGGGCAGCCCGAAGTGCACTGGGCGGGTCTCCTGAAGGGGGCGCGTGCCGCGCTTGTCCTGGTCGACGGCGGCCGTCGCGAGCCCACCATGGTGCCGCAGCAGCGCCTTCACCTCGACGGGGATCAGCTGCATCCGCCGCGTCCCGGCGACGTGATGCCACGTCCAGCCGTGCGGCGTCGCGACGGACGAACCGTCGTCCCACAGCTCATGGCCCTCAGCGTGCAGTACGGCGTTGGCCGACACGAAGTCGGTCAGCCGCAGCTCGTCGACGCCGAAACCCTCGGGGGGTTCGGCGATTTCCACGGCCGCTCTCGCGTAGGGCGAAAAGTCCGGATACCCGTCTTCATCCACCCGTACACCCTTCGGGTGCCGGGCAGCGCGGACCGGGTCCGGGAAGTGCACGACCTGCCCGGCGTAGGCCGTGTTCGGTGGCGCGGCTTGCCCGAGCCGACCTGTCGTCATGGCGGTTGCCCCCTGCTGCTGCTGGCTACTACGGACAGCCTATGCGGTGGCGCAACAGGGGTAACCGCACCGCCTCCGCCTCAGCTCTTCGCCGCCGCGACCAGCTTGGCGTGCTGCTTGGCGGCCACCTCACGGCCCACCGGCTCGGCCTTCCCGCTCGTACCGCCGGAGATGAACGTCGCTGTGTTGCCACCCGTACGCACCACCGTGATCGCCACCGGCGCGTCCTTCTCGGCCTTGTCCCGCATGATGAAGCTCACGGACGCGTCACCCACGGACACCTCCTCACCGGGCGAGATCGCCAGCGGCTCCTTGTCACCCTTACCGCTGATCGCCGTAAAACCCTGACAGTCCTTGACCGCGGCACGCAGCTCGCTCACCCACTTCTCGGCGTCCCCGTCCTTGTAGGCGGCGAGCAGCAGTTGGCTCAGTGTCCCGCCGCCCTTCCCCTGAAGGTCACCCTTCATCAGGCTGCCCGCCGTGTACGCCGTACGCGGGTACTTGGGCCGGGAGCCGAGGGCGTCCGCGATCGGACGGCACTCGGACCGGTCCGAGGCGACCGTGGCGTCGGCGGGCAACGCGTCGCTCGGGTTGCGCTGCGCCTTGTAGCCGGGCACGTCACCCTGCTTGAGCAACGCGGACTCCAGGCCCGCCTTCGCGAGCGGCTTGGCCCCCGAATCCGACGAGCCGCCACCCGAGTCACCGCCTGAACCACCCGAGTCCCCTGAACCTCCGGAATGACCCGAGTCACCGGAGTCCCCGGAACCACCTTCCGAATTTCCTCCCGATTTACCGCCGGAGTCACCACCCCCGGACGACTGCTCCTTGCCCCCGCCGTTCCCGCCGCCGTCATCGCCGGAACCGCCGGAACACGCGGCCGACAGGGCCAGTACGGGTGCGACGAGAGCGGCGATCACCGATCGCTTGATGTGTTTACGCATGCAGCGCACCTTCCCAGCCACGGGCCGAAAACGCATCAGCGGCCGCCACGATGGCCAGCACCCGTCACGCGACGGTTACGTACCGCGCGTGACACCGGGTAACACAGGCACCCACAGCCAGGTGACGCGCGCGAGACGCCTACCTGACTTCCGCACCACGCGTCCCATTTGGCAGTCTGAACCCCGCAACAGGGGGATTGCACGGGAGGGAAGCACCACGATGCACACCACACAGGACCGTGGCGACGCCGCGGGCACGCCGGGCGACCCCCGGCTCAGCTGGAGCAGTACCGACGGCAAGGACCAGCCACCCGCCTTACTCCACCGCCGCGACGGCATCCTGCCCGCGGTCGCCGCCGCACTCTCCGTACGAGGAGAGACGCTCACGTGCACCGCGGGCAAAGCCGACCAGCCACCACCGCTGCACCCGCTGATCCAGGACTTCCTCGACACGCTCGGCAACGCCCAGCGTGAGCGGTTCACCGGCCGATGTCCGGAGGCGATCCTGCTCTCCCGGTACCTCACAGGCGTGGAGGCGACCCGCAGCAAACGTGCCAGTCGCAAACCCCTCACCCCCGGTGAGGCACGCCGCGCCCTCAAGCAGTCGAAGATCACCGCCCGCCGCATCCGCGAGGACGGCGACCCGGCGCACGGCAGCTACGCCCCGCCCTGCCGGTCCTGCGACGCGCTGCTGGGCCAGTTCGGCGTACGCGCGGTCGACCCGTCCGCCCCAGCACCGACCAGCTCGCTCAGGAAGAGAGGCTGACATGCGCGCCTTCGACCGGACAGCGGCCACCCGCTTCCCCGTCGCCGTGGACGCCGCCCTGCGCGAAGCGGGCTGGACCCCGGGCCGCTGGGACATCCGGCAGGCCGAAACCTGGGCCGACGCGCTCCGCAACCACGTCTCCCCCGGCGGACACCGGCACACGATCTTCCCGGCGGCCGTCGAAGCGTGGGCCGAGTTCGGCGGACTGCTCATCCAGCCCCCCGGCCCGGGGCGGCACATCGCGCCGACCCCCTTCCGGGTGGACCCGCTCCACGGGCTGCATCTCGCCCGCACCCTGACCGACCTGGGCCGCGCGCTCGAAACCGCCATATGCCCGCTGGGCGAGGAAGCCGACGGCCAGGCGCTGCTGACGATCGACACAGAAGGCCGCGTCTACAGCCTCGACCACACCGGCGACTGGTTCCTCGGCGGAGACATAGACCGGGCCCTGGCCACCCTCGTGACCGGCAGCCGCCCGGCCCGCCTGGCGGTCGAGGCGGGCTGAGACCCCGCGCCCGGCGGCCGGTACGCGCCGAACCCGCGAACCCGAGCCCCACCCCGGCCCTTCGCGCCGAACTCACGCGAACCGCGCACCGCGCACCCCGCACGTCGAACCGCGCACCGCGAGCCCCGACCGCGGACCGCCGCCGACCGCGCGCCGCGGCGGTCCGGGACAGCTCAGCTCTGCTTCTCGGCCCGCTCCCCCACCGCGTCCACCGGCTGCCGGACCATCCGGTCCGGCAGCACCGCCGACACCCGGAAACCCCCGGCGTCCGTCGGCCCCGACACAAAACCACCACCGAGCGTCGCCACCCGCTCCCGCATCCCCACCAGGCCGTTGCCACCGCTCGGCAGCCCCGCGTCGGCGGCGGCCCGGTCCGAGGGCCCGTTCTCCACCAGCACGGCCAGCTCATGCTGCCGCCGCGCCAGCCGCACCCGGGTCTTCGCCCCCGGCGCGTGCTTGTGCACGTTCGTCAGCCCCTCCTGCACCACGCGGTACGCCGTCGCCTCCACCGGCGCCGCGTAATCCCGCTCATCCCCCTCGACCTCCACCGACAAGTCCACGGCCATCCCCGCCGCCCGCGACTGCTCGATCAACGCCTCAAGCTCATCCAGGCACGGCCCTCCGCTCTCGTCCGCGGTCACCGGCCGCCCCGCTGCGGGCGCCGACGCGGACGAAGCCGCCGACGCCGCCGACGCGGCGGCAGCCACCGACGCCAGCGGCGCGGGCTCCGCCCCACGGCCGGCCTGCTGCTTTCCCTCATCGGACCGCAGCACACCCAGCATCTGCCGCAGCTCCGACAGCGCTTGCCTGCCCATGTCACCGACGAGCGCGGCGTTCCTCGACGCCTTCTGCGGGTCCTTGAGCGCCACCGCCTGCAACGCCGCCGCATGCACCACCATCAGGCTCACCCGGTGCGCCACCACGTCGTGCATCTCCCGCGCGATCCGCGTGCGCTCCTCATTACGCGCCCATTCGGCACGTTCCTCCGCCCGGTCGGCCAGCAGCGAAAGCTCCCGCTCCAGCCCGTCAGCCCGCTCCCGCAAGCTCTCCACCAGCCGCCGCCGCGCGCCGTTGTACAGCCCGAGCAGCACCGGCGGCACCGTGATGCCCACCGACATCAGCGTGGCCACCAGCGGCGACACCCAGAACGGCGGGTCGTAGCCGTCACTGGCCATGTCCTGCTGGAAGCGGATCAGCGAGATGATCAACGTGCCGGTGACGGACATCCCGGCCAGCACCGCGGTGATCCGGCGGGGCAGTGCCGAAGCGGCGAGCGTGTACAGGCCGACCACGGTCAGCAGGAAGCCCATCTCCGCCGGGGTCGCCGCGATGGACACCAGCACCACCGTTATGGGCCAGCGGCGCCGTAGCAGCAGCAGCGATCCGACGACCAGCCCGATGGTCACTCCGGCCACCGTCGGAATCCGTGCCTCATCGGCGAAGCCGATGCCCTCAGCCGCGCACTCCGCCATCGAAGCGAGGGCGATGAATACGTCGAACACCATGCTCCGCCGCCGCGGCCACCACCACGGCCCGCCCGGCGCGCCCCGCGCCTCCGTTTCCGCTGTTTCCCCCGTCATCGTCATGCAAGCCAGCGTACGGGGGCATGCCACAGATTTTCCGCTGGAGCGCACAGCATGCGACGCGTCCAAACAGGCACGGAACGTCACCGGATCACTCGAACTGTTGAATCGCTCAAGCATTCGACACGCGGCCTCCCCGTACGAACAAGACTGCCGCCATGAGCGAAACGCAACGCCGCAGGGACGGCGACGGCTGGGGCGGCCTACGGGACGGCTCGACCACCTTCGAGGAACTGCGGGAACAGGCGATCAGCCTCCGCAGAGAGGGGCTGAGCCGCAGACAGATCCGCGACCGGCTCAAGGTCAGCAACAACGACGTACTCAACCGCTTACTGGAGGGCGAGCCACCGCCCGCGTGGACACAGCGGCCGAACGCGAAGGACGACCTGCGTGCCCAGGCGCGCGAGCTGCGGTCAGCGGGGATGACCTACGACCAGATCCAACTGAAGCTGGGATGTTCGAAGAGCTCGATCTCGTTGTGGGTGCGGGATCTGCCGAAGCCGGAGCGTCAGCGAACCCCGGAGGAGGCATCGGCGATCGCCAAGCGCGGCTGGGAGGCGACGCTGCGCAGAAGGGAGGTCGAACGGCAGCAGACGAAGTTCACAGCCGCGCAAGAGATCAACGGAATGACCAAGCGGGAGCTGTTCCTGGTCGGTGTCGGGCTCTACTGGTCCGAGGGGACAAAGAGCAAGCCGTACCGACGCAACGAAACTGTCGTGTTCATCAACAGCGACCCTCATATGATCGAGGTCTACCTCGCGTGGCTGCGGCTACTGGAAGTCGTACCAGAGCGAATCGGGTACCGGGTGATGATCCACGAGTCCGCCGACGTGCGGGCCGCGGAGCGCTACTGGGCGGATCAGGTTGGCGTGGACGTCTCGAGGCTCAGCAAGACCACGCTCAAGAAGCACAATCCCCAAACCGTGCGGAAGAACGTGGGCGACAGCTACCGCGGCTGCCTGGTAGTCCGCGTCCTGCAGTGCGCAGACCTGTACCGTCGCATCGAGGGCTGGTGGTACGGCATAGTAGTGGGGGCCAGATCGGCGATCTAGAAGATTGTCCGTTTTGGTCGCATATGCTATCCCCTGTGGTGTAATGGGCAACACGGGTTACTTTGGATAACTTGTTCCAGGTTCGAGTCCTGGCAGGGGAGCAAAGCTCAGTTCGGGTCCTGGCGAACCAGTCAGGACCCGTCCGTGTTTCGGCTGCTATACGCACCGGTATCCTTCGGGTGTCCACCACCCGAAGAAGCCGAAGGGTACCCCCGTGAGCGCCAACCTTCCCCGAGTTGTCGGCTCCGCCCGGACGGGGGAGACCCCGCTGGCAGCCGTCATCGTTCTCGCAGCGGGCGAGGGCACCCGCATGAAGTCGGCGACGCCCAAGGTCCTGCATCCGATGTGCGGCCGCTCCCTCATCGGGCATGTCGTCGCCGCCTCCCGCGACCTGGAGCCCGAAAACCTCGTCGTCGTCGTGGGTCACGCCCGCGACCAGGTCGAAGCGCACCTCGCCGAGATCGACCCGGGCACGCGGACCGCCGTCCAGCACGAGCAGAACGGCACCGGCCACGCCGTGCGGATGGGCCTGGAGAAGCTGCGGGACAGCGGAGTCGCGCTCGACGGCACGGTCGTCGTCGTCTGCGGTGACACCCCCCTGCTCACCGGCGAGACCCTGCAGGCACTCGCGGCCACCCACGCCACCGACGGCAACGCGGTGACCGTGCTCACCGCCGAGGTGCCGGACTCCACGGGCTACGGGCGCATCGTGCGCGACGCCGCCAGCGGCGCCGTCACCGGCATCGTCGAGCACAAGGACGCCACCGACAGCGAGCGTGCGATCCGTGAGATCAACTCGGGCGTCTTCGCCTTCGACGCGCAGCTGCTCACCGACGCCCTCGGCAAGGTCCGTACGGACAACAGCCAGGGCGAGGAGTACCTGACCGACGTCCTCGGCATCCTGCGCGAGGCGGGGCACCGGGTGGGCGCCGCCATCGCCGCCGACCACCACGAGATCGTCGGCATCAACAACCGCGTCCAGCTGGCCGAGGCCCGCAAGCTGCTCAACGAGCGGCTGCTGCGCGCGGCGATGCTCAGCGGCGTCACCGTCATCGACCCGGCCAGCACCTGGGTGGATGTGACGGTCACCTTCGAGCCGGACGCGCTCGTACACCCCAACACCCAGCTCATGGGGGCCACTCACATCGCCGCGCACGCCGAGGTCGGCCCGAACGCGCGGCTGACCGACACGGTGGTCGGCGACGGCGCCACCGTGAGCAACACCGTGGCCGATGGCGCACGGATCGGCGAGGGCGCCTCGGTCGGCCCGTACGCGTATCTGCGTCCCGGCACCGTCCTGGGCAAGAAGGCCAAGGCGGGTACGTACGTGGAGATGAAGAACGCCCAGATCGGTGAGGGCACCAAGGTTCCGCATCTGTCGTATGTCGGCGACGCGACGATTGGCGAATACTCCAATATCGGGGCCGCAAGCGTTTTCGTGAACTACGACGGAGAGGCCAAGCACCACACCACCGTCGGCTCGCACTGCAAGACCGGCTCGGACAACATGTTTGTGGCTCCCGTCACCATTGGGGACGGTGCTTACACCGCCGCAGGCTCCGTCATCACCAAGAACGTGCCCCCGGGTTCGCTCGCTGTCGCCCGTGGCCAGCAGCGGAATATCGAGGGTTGGGTGGCTCGAAAGCGCCCGGGAAGCGCTGCCGCCCAAGCTGCTCAGGCCGCCGATCAGGAGCCTGCGACCGATCAGTGAGCGTGCGAAGGGTGCGCCATGCGGGGCGTACGGTGGGGATGCGCACGCGAAGTGAAATCCAAGGAGATTTGCTGTGACCGGGATCAAGACGACCGGCGAGAAGAAGCTGATGCTCTTCTCCGGCCGCGCCCACCCCGAGCTGGCCGAGGAGGTCGCCCACGCGTTGGGCGTCGGCCTGGTCCCGACTAAGGCATTCGACTTCGCCAACGGCGAGATCTACGTCCGTTTCCAGGAGTCCGCGCGCGGCGGGGACTGCTTTTTGATCCAGAGCCACACGGCTCCGATCAATAAGTGGATCATGGAACAGCTCATCATGATCGACGCGCTGAAGCGGGCCTCCGCGCGCAGCATCACCGTCATCGTGCCCTTCTACGGTTACGCCCGTCAGGACAAGAAGCACCGCGGCCGGGAGCCGATCTCGGCCCGTCTGATCGCCGACCTGCTGAAGTGCTCCGGCGCCGACCGCATCCTCACGGTCGATCTCCACACCGACCAGATCCAGGGTTTCTTCGACGGCCCGGTGGACCATCTGTTCGCGCTGCCGATCCTCGCCGACTACGTGGGCGCCAAGGTGGACCGGTCGAAGCTGACCGTCGTCTCGCCGGACGCCGGCCGTGTGCGGGTCGCGGACCGCTGGTGTGACCGGCTCGGCGCGCCGCTGGCCATCGTGCACAAGCGGCGTGACCCGGACGTCGCCAACCAGGTCACCGTGCACGAGGTCGTCGGTGACGTCCGCGGCCGGGTCTGCGTCCTGGTCGACGACATGATCGACACTGGTGGCACGATCTGCGCCGCGGCGGACGCGCTGTTCGCCAACGGCGCGGAGGACGTGATCGTGACGGCCACGCATGGTGTGCTGTCCGGTCCCGCCGCCGACCGGCTGAAGAACTCCAAGGTCAGCGAGTTCATCTTCACGGACACGCTGCCCACTCCGGGCGAGCTGGAGCTGGACAAGATCACGGTGCTGTCGATGGCGCCGACGATCGCCCGCGCGGTACGCGAGGTGTTCGAGGACGGCTCCGTCACGAGCCTCTTCGACGAGCAGGCCTGACGCCCCGAGCCGGCTCCCGCGCCGCCGGCTCGTCGCACGGTCGCTGAAGGGCCGCTTCCCCACGGGGGAGCGGCCCTTCGCTCGTGCCTGCCACGTGACCCTCGTACGTGCCTCGTACGCACCTGCCACGCGCGCCCTTTCGCGCCCTTCCGCCGACCCTGGCCGCCACGTGGTGATCTTTGAGGTACCGTGCCCGAATTGGTGGCCCCGGCAGCGGCGGGTACGATGGCCGAGTTGCTCGGCGAGGGAGGCTGTGTCCACACAGCCCATCCGTTATCGACGCGCTCTTCGTAGCAGGTCTGTTGTAGGCCGAGTGACGGCTTCCAGGTCTTTTCGCGATACGAGGAGTGCAGTCATGGCTGAGGTCAAGGTTCCCGTCGAGATCCGCAGCGAGTTCGGCAAGGGCGCCGCCCGCCGTCTCCGCCGCGCGGAGCAGGTCCCCGGTGTCATCTACGGCCACGGCGCCGACCCGGTGCACGTCGCGCTGCCGGGCCACGAGCTGATGATGGCGCTCAAGACCCCGAACGTGCTCATCGCTCTTGACCTGAACGGCAAGAAGGAGCTCGTCATCCCCAAGGCGGTCCAGCGTGAGGCCATCCGTGGCTTCCTGGTCCACGTGGACCTGCTGACCGTCAAGAGCGGCGAGAAGGTCACCGTCGACATCCGCGTCCACACCGAGGGCGAGCTGGCCCCGGGCGGCAACCTGCTGGAGCACGTGCTCAACGCGCTGCCGGTCGAGACCGAGGCCACCCACATCCCGGAGTCGGTCACCGTCTCCATCGCGGGTCTGGACGCCGGTCACTCCGTGCTGGCCAAGGACATCACCCTCCCGGCCGGCACCACGCTGGCCGTCGACGAAGACGCCGTCGTGCTGCAGGTCGTCTCCGCGCAGGCCGAGGCCCCGGCCGAGGGCGAAGGCGAGTCCGAGGGCGCCGAGGCCTGAGCCACGGGCTCAGCCTGTCTTTCCGCCGCCGCCGTTCCACTCCTCCCGCAGGAGCGGGACGGCGGCGGCGCGCTCGACCCGGGCCCGGGCGCGGGCCCGGCCTGGTGACCGGATACATCCCGCCCGGACGCGACCGCGCACCTCCCACCGCCCCATACCACCGACCGCCACGCACCGGAGTGCAGCAGATGAGCGACGCAGACAGCGACAGCCCCTGGCTCGTGGCCGGCCTGGGCAACCCCGGGCCCGAGTACGCCGCCAACCGGCACAACGTGGGCTTCATGGTGGCCGACCTTCTCGCTGAGCGGATGCGCGGCCGGTTCAAGGCGCACAAGTCCCGCGCGCAGGTCGTCGAGGGGCGTGTAGGCCCGCCGGGGAGCGGCAGCCGTCGTGTGGTGCTGGCGAAGCCGATGACGTACATGAACCTCTCGGGGGGACCGACGGCGGCGCTGAGCGACTTCTACAAGGTGCCGGTGGGCCGGATCATCGCCGTCCATGACGAGCTGGACATCGACTACGGCGCGCTACGGCTGAAGTGCGGCGGTGGCGACAACGGGCACAACGGTCTGAAGTCGATCACCAAGTCGCTCGGCCCCGACTACTTCCGGGTGCGGTTCGGCATCGGGCGTCCGCCGGGCCGGATGGACGTGGCGGCGTTCGTGCTCAAGGACTTCTCGTCCACCGAGCGCAAGGAGCTCGGCTACCTCGTGGACCGGGCCGCCGACGCGGTGGAGTCGCTGATCCTCGACGGTCTCGACCGCGCCCAGAGCACGTACAACTCCTGACGCGCACCGGCGTCGCGGGCACGCCGGTGGCAGTGTGCTCCCCGCCAAAGCGGACATCCGGTGACGACGCTACCGAAGCGTAACCCGGAGGTTGACCGAACGCGCTTTCATGGCCAAGGATCGCCGCCATGGTGCGGACCGGCGCGAGATCCCACAGCACGACGCACAGCCCCTCCCCCAGCGACTCCTGGCCTGACGGCGAAGCCGCCTCCGGCGACGGGTCACCCGGCGGACCCGTGCGGCGGCGCGGCTGGTGGCGCAGGACCGGGGAGAGCGCGTTCGGGTTGCTGCTGCTCGGCCGGCATCTGACGGTGGCGCTGATCGTGCTGCTCATCGTCGCCGCCGGGGTGTGGACCTCGTGGGGCACCGCCCAGCACGCCATGTTCACCAAGGGCCGCGAGCAGGGCACGGTCGAGGTCGCGTCCTGCCATGACGACTGGTGCACGGGCCCGTTCACCGCCCGGGACGCCGGGGGCACCGATCACCGTTCCGTACGGATCGACGCCTCGGTCACCGACGGCAAGGGCGAACGCGTGCCGGCCATCCTGAAGCCGGGCACACGCGAGGCGGTACGGGCCGGTACGGCCGGGGTGCTGTACTCCTGGGTGCCCTTCGGCGGAGCGCTTCTGCTGGCGTCGTTGCTGGTCGCGGGCGGTCTGCGGTTGCGCCGTACGGCGTGGGCGCTGGGTCTGGCGGGGGCGGCGCTGCTGGGGGCGGCGTTCGCGACGCTGTAAGGCGTGCGCCGGTCGGGGCGGGATGCCCGACGCCGGGCGGGCTGAGGCTCAGTCCGCCCGGCGTCGCAGGCGTGCGGTCAGCCGGTGTTGCGCAGTCCCGCCGCCACCCCGTTGACCGTGAGCAGCAGTGCCCTGGCCAGCAGCGGGTCGGGGTCCTCGCCGCGGGCGGCGGCTTCGCGCTGCCGGTGCAGGAGGGTGACCTGGAGGTAGGAGATCGGGTCGAGGTAGGCGTCGCGTACGTGGAAGGTCCGCTTCAGGGCCGGGTTGGAGTCCAGCAGCTCGGTGCCGCCGGTGATGCGGAGTACTTCACGGACGGTGAGCGCGTGCTCGGCTTCGATGGTCTCGAAGACGTGCTTCAGCTCGTCGGGGACGAGCGTGTTGACGTAGTGCCTGGCGATGCGCAGGTCGGTCTTGGCGAGCGTCATCTCGACGTTGGACAGGAAGTTCCGGAAGAAGTGCCAGTGCTCGCTCATCTCGTCGATGACCGTGTCGAGCCCGGCCTCGCGGGCCGCCTTCAGCCCTGAGCCGACGCCGTACCAGCCGGGCACGATCTGGCGGGACTGGGTCCAGCCGAAGACCCACGGGATGGCCCGGAGTCCGTCGAGTCCCGCGCCGCTGTCGGGGCGGCGGGAGGGGCGCGAGCCGAGGTGGAGTTCGGCGAGCTGGTCGACGGGGGTGGCGGCGAAGAAGTACGCGGGCAGGTCGGGGTCGTCCACGAGGGCCCGGTAGGCGTCGTGGGCGGCGTCGGAGACGGTGTCCATGGTGGCGTCCCAGCGGGCGAGCGCTTCGTCCGACTGGCGCGGCGAGGTGTGCAGCGCGGACGCCTGGAGGGTGGCGGCGACCGTCAGCTCCAGGTTCTCCCTGGCGAGGGACGGCACCAGGTACTTGTCGGAGATGACCTCGCCCTGCTCGGTCACCTTGATCTCGCCTTCCAGGGTGCCCCAGGGCTGGGCGAGGATCGCGTCGTGGGTGGGGCCGCCGCCTCGGCCGACGGTGCCGCCCCGGCCGTGGAAGAGGCGCAGTCGCACCCCGTACCGGTGGGCGACGTCACGCAGTCGGCGCTGGGCGCGGTGGATTTCCCACTGGCTGGTGGTGATGCCGCCGAACTTGGAGGAGTCGGAGTAGCCGAGCATGACCTCTTGCACGTCGCCGCGCAGTGCGACCAGCCGCCGGTAGGAGGGGTCGGCGAGCATGTCGTCGAGGATGCGGTCGGCTTCCTTGAGCTCGTCGGTGGTCTCCAGCAGCGGGACGATGCCGATCTTCGCCCAGCCCGCGTGGAGGTCGATCAGCCCGGCTTCGCGGGCGAGGACGGCGGCGGCGAAGACGTCGTCGGCTCCCTGGCACATCGAGATGATGTACGACTCGATGACCTCGGGCCCGAAGCGGCCGAACGCTTCCCTTATGGTGCCGAACACGCCGAGGGTCTTGGTCCCCGCGGCGTCCAGCGGCGCCGGGGAGGGGGCGAGGGGGCGGCGCGAGCGGAGTTCCTTGGCGAGCAGCTTGCGCCGGTAGTCGCGGGGCATGTCCGCGTAGCGCCAGGATTCCTCACCGAGCCGGTCGAAGAGCTGGCCGAGGGCGTGGTGGTGGGCGTCGGCGTGTTCGCGTACGTCCATGACGGCGAGCTGGAGGCCGAAGGCGGCGAGGGTGCGGATGGTGCGCTCAAGGCGTCCGTCGGCGATGAGCTGGCCCCGGTGCTCGCGCAGTGACTGCTGGATGAGCTGGAGGTCGGCGAGGAGCCCGGCGGTGCCGAGGTAGTCCCGGCCGGGCTGGTGGGGGGTGCCGACGGCGAGCCGCTCGCGGGTGTTGATGAGCTTCTGGCGTACGCAGGTGGCCTTGAGGCGGTACGGCTCTTCGGCGTTCAGGCGCTTGTAGCGGGGGCTGATCTCGGGAAGCCGGTCGAGGTCTTCCTGGAGGGAGGTCAGCAGCTCGTCGGTGGCGCCGCAGTTGCGGATGGAGTTCGACAGGGCGGCGCGCAGGTCGTCGATGACGGTGAGGGCGTCGGTGATGCCGTGCTCGTGCTGGAGGATCAGCACGTCCCAGGTGACGTCGGGGGTGACGTTGGGGTTGCCGTCGCGGTCGCCGCCGATCCAGGTGCCGAAGGTGAGGGGCCGGGTGTGGGCGGGCAGCTCGACGCCGACGCGGTCCAGCTCGGCGGCGAGGTCTTCGAGGACGTCGCCGACGGCGCCCGCGTGCAGCTCGTCGAGGTAGTAGATGGCGTTGCGTGCCTCGTCGGCGGGCTCGGGGCGGGCGACGCGGAGCTCGTCGGTCTGCCACAGCAGGTCGATGTTCTCGGCGAGCCGCAGGTGGTCGCGGCGGTTGTCGCCCTCGACGGCGAGCGTGTCGAGGAGCCCGGCGATGCGCCGGAGCTTGTTCAGGACGCTGCGGCGGGCGGCCTCTGTGGGGTGCGCGGTGAAGACGGGGCGCACGTTGAGGTGCTCGACGGTCTGCCGTACGTGCTCGGGGTCGGCGTCCTTGAGCTGGTCGGCGGTGCGGGCGAGGATGCTGCCCTCGGCGTCGCGCCGGGCGCGCAGCTCGCGGCCCCGGTGCACCTGCTCGGTGACGTTCGCGAGGTGGAAGTAGGTCGAGAAGGCCCGTACGAGCTTGGCGGCGGTCTGCAGGTCGGTGGCGGCCAGGAGCTGGGCGGCGGGCTCGCCGACCTCAGCGGGGGTGGCGCCCTCGGCCGGGGCGGCGCGGGTCAGGGCGCGGACCTTTTCGACCAGGTCGAGGAGGTCGCTGCCTTCCTGCCTGACGAGGGTCTCGCCGAGCAGGTCGCCCAGGCGGCGGATGTCGGCGCGGAGGGCGGTGGCGCGGCGCGCCTCGTCGTCGGTGTTCGCGTGGTCGGTGACCACGCTGGTGTCGCTGGCGTTGTCGGCACTGCTCACAGGTGCGGCTCCTCGCGAGTACGAGCACTTCGGGCGGGTTGCGGACCGCGCTGTCCGACGGCACCAGGATAGGACCCCCTGGTGGGAGACACCGACTCCCGGTTATCCACAGCGCTCGCGTCCTCGGGCGCGCCCCTGCCATACTTACGTTGCCGTAGGTTACGTATGCGTAGCCATGCCCCGAGTCCCCTGAGGCATCACATGAATGCAGGCCCCAATGTGATCGATGACGCCCCGAAGACATCTGACCCCTCGCTTCCACCCGCCACTCTGGGTGGAGACAACAAGCGCTCGATCGAGCAGATCACGCTGCTGGCCTTCATCGTCGTCCCCTTCATCGCCCTGCTCGCGGCGGTCCCGCTCGCCTGGGGATGGGGGGTCAGCTGGCTTGATCTCGGGCTGATGGTCGCGATGTATTACATCGGCTGCCATGGCATCACGATCGGGTTCCACCGCTACTTCACGCATGGCGCCTTCAAGGCGAAGCGGCCGTTGCGGATCGCGCTGGCCGTCGCGGGTTCGCTCGCCGTGGAGGGCCCGCTGGTGCGCTGGGTCGCCGACCACCGCAAGCACCACAAGTTCTCCGACGCCGAGGGCGACCCGCATTCGCCGTGGCGGTTCGGCGAGACGATCCCCGCGCTGATGAAGGGCCTGTGGTGGGCGCACATCGGCTGGATGTTCAACGAGGAGCAGACGTCGCAGCAGAAGTACGCGCCGGATCTGCTCAAGGACGGTGCGCTGCGCGCGGTGTCCCGGCAGTTCGTGCTCTGGACGATCGTGTCGCTCGCCATTCCGCCGGTCATCGGCGGCCTGGCCACCTGGTCGTGGCAGGGCGCGGCGACCGCGTTCTTCTGGGGCTCACTGGTCCGGGTGGCGCTGCTGCACCACGTGACGTGGTCGATCAACTCGATCTGCCACGCGGTGGGCAAGCGGCCGTTCAAGTCGCGTGACCGCTCAGGCAACGTGTGGTGGCTGGCCGTCCTGTCATGTGGCGAGTCCTGGCACAACCTGCACCACGCGGACCCGACATCGGCGCGGCACGGTGTGCTGCGCGGGCAGCTGGACTCCAGTGCCCGGATCATCCGCTGGTTCGAGAAGGTGGGCTGGGCGTATGACGTCCGCTGGCCGGACAAGACCCGCATCGACGCCCGCCGCAAGGAGCCCACCTCCGAGCGCGTGGGAGACGCCGCCAGCGCGGCATGATGGAGGACGTGGCGATCGACAGCAACACAACTGGCGGCAGAAACCGGTCCGGGGGCGCGGGGGGTCGGCGGGCACGCCGTATCCGGATGACCGGCAAGGAGCGCCGCGAGCAGTTGCTGGACATCGGCCGCACGCTCTTCGCCGAGCGCGGCTTCGAGGGAACGTCGGTGGAGGAGATCGCGGCGAAGGCCGGGGTCTCCAAGCCGGTGGTCTACGAACACTTCGGCGGCAAGGAGGGGCTGTACGCCGTCGTGGTCGACCGCGAGATGCGGCAGCTGCTCGACATGGTGACGGGCGCCCTCACCGCTGGGCATCCGCGCGAGCTGCTTGAGCAGGCCGCTTTCGCGCTGCTCGACTACATCGACCAGTACACGGACGGTTTCCGGATCTTGGTCAGGGACTCCCCCGTCGCCCAGTCGACGGGCACGTTCGCCTCGCTGATCAGCGATATCGCCACGCAGGTGGAGGACATCCTGGGCCTGGAGTTCAAGGCAAGGGGCTTCGACGCGAAGCTGGCCCCGCTGTACGCGCAGGCGCTGGTCGGCATGGTCGCGCTGACCGGCCAGTGGTGGCTGGACGTCCGCAAACCCAAGAAGGCGGAGGTCGCCGCCCATCTGGTGAACCTGGCCTGGCACGGCCTGGACGGCCTGGAACCGAAGCCCCGGCTGATCGGCCACCGGAGAAACTGAGACCGGGCGGGAGGGCTGTGCCCGGGCCGCCAGGCCCAGGCAAGCAGCCCCCTTCCCTGACACAGCGCAGCGGGTGTGCCCCGTCAGGGGCGCGGGGAACTGCGCGACCGGCCACGACGCGCCCGCACAGTCCGCGACGCACGGACAGGGGCTCCCCCCAGCACGCTCCGCCGGACTAGGCGCGGGCGCCCTCGTCGGCGCGGGAAGCCGGATCGCTCCGAGAGGGAGCGGCCCGGCTTCCGGGGCGTGCGGGATCAGGCCAGCCGTTGGCCCTCAGCCTGCGGACGCTGCCCGGCAGCGCTCTCGCCGCGGGGTTGAGGCCGCTGCCGGAACGAATCTTCCGGCAGACGCCGCCACTAGGCTGGAATGAAGCGACAGTGAAGGAGGTGGCCATGACCGCCGAGTCGATCGACTGGATGCATCCGCCCTCCCAAGGCTGGACCTATGAGCAGGTCAAAGATCTCGATCTGCCCTTCGAATGGGAACTGGTGGACGGAGCGATCGTGGTCCGGGGGATGACGTGTCAATGGCACGACACGGTGCGGGACGAGCTGTATTACGCCCTGCGGGGTGCACAGCGGGCGCCGTACGCGGTCAACGCCGAGCGTTGCGTCCTGGTCGACGAGTACAACCCGCCGAAGCCGGACGTGGTCGTCTTCGACCGGACGGGGCTGGACTTCTTCACCCTGGAGTGCGTACCGGTGGCGGCCGTGAAGCTGATCGTGGAGGTCGTCTCGCAGGGCTCGCGCCGCGAGGACCGGTTCCGTAAGCCCGCGATGTACGCGGAGGCGGGCGTGCCGTACTTCTGGCGCGTCGAACGCGGCGAGGACAGCGCACCGGTCGTCCACGAGTTCCACCTCGACTCACGGACCGGCGTGTACGCGCCTGCCGCCGACGGCCCCGTTCACACCGGGCTGCTCGCCACGACAGTCCCGTTCCCTGCCGAGATCGACCTGCGGAAGATCTTCGACGCGTAACGGGCGAGGGTGCACCGCCGGGGCGTACCGTGGCGGCGTCGCGTGGGCCGGCTCGCGCGACGCAGGCCGCGCGCACCACCCGTGCCGCGGGCTCGCCATCGCACGGCTGTCAGTGTCTGACGATGTCCTCGCCGATGACGAAGCCCTTGGCGGGGCCGCTGGGGACCACCGCGTCGGTGCCGTAGGAGACGCAGTGCTCGTCGGCGTAGGCGGCGTTCTTGGCGTCAGGCGCGGACAGCAGGACCACGGTCCCGGCACCGTCGAAGTCGTCGATGAGGATGTACAGCGGGATGCCCGCGCGGGCGTACTCGCGGCGCTTGCGGACCCGGTCGCGCTCCAGGTTCCGCCAACCGGGGGAGGCCACCTCGATGACCACCTTGACACCGGCCGCGTCCACGCCGAGGTCTTCCTCGTCGGAAATCTCGTCCAGGTCGAGCGGAGCGACGAAAAGATCCGGCACCGTGGCTTTGCGGCGGTGGATGACATTGCCGTCGTGGTAGACCGCGTCATCACCGCCCTCCAGGTGGGCTTCCAGAGCGCGGCGAAGACGGTTGATCAGCACCGTATGGCGACGGCGACCTGTAGGTGACACCTCGATGGACCCCTCGATGATCTCGGCCCGGTATCCCTCGGGAAGCTCCATGGCCTTCCACGTCTGCCACAGCACCTCGTCCAGGGCACAGGGTTCCCCGTCGTCAGCGGGGACAGGGGGGCACGCCTCGTGTGCGAGAGCGGTCATCGTGAAGCACCTCCTCCGTCAGTGTGGGCGCGGGCGCCACTGCGGCACAAGCGACACGGGGACGCTATGGGGCCGCCGGGCGCCCGCGCGGGCTGATGGCGGTCTGTCAGCCGAACGGGTGACCTAGCCGTCGGCGTGGGGCGGGCCGACCGGCGGGGCGGGGTCCGTGGCCGGTGGTGGGGGTCATGTGTCCGTCCTGCGGGCTACGGCGAAGATCCGGCGGAAGGGGAAGACCGTGCCGTGCGGGCCCTGTGGGTAGGCCTTGCGCAGCAGGTCCCGGTACTCGGCGAGGAAGTCCTCGGTCGCCTCGGGGTCGCCCGCGAGGGTGGTCAGGACGGGGCGCAGCGCGGTGCCCTTGACCCAGTCGAGCACCGGGTCGGGGCCGGTCAGGAGCTGGACGTAGGTGGTCTCCCAGGCATCCACCTCGCAGCCGAGTCCGGCGAGCCGTTCGAGGTAGTCGGCGGGGTTGAGGATGTGCACGAAGCGCCTGCCGTGGCCGTCGAGGCGGTCGCGCCAGCGGGGTGTGTCGCAGAGTTCGCCGAGGAGCGCGTGGCTGGGCGAGGTGAAGTTGCCCGGGACCTGGAACGCGAAGGTGCCGCCCGGGGCCAGGGCGCTCACCCATGTCTCGAAGGACTCCGGGTGGTTGGGCACCCACTGGAGGGCCGCGTTGGAGACGATCAGGTCGTACGTCTCGGTGGGGACCCAGTCGGCGGCGTCGGCGCGCCGGAAGCTGAGGCGGCCACCGCCGCCGGTCGGTCCGGCGTGGGCGCGGGCCTCGCGGAGCATGTCGGCGGAGTTGTCGAATCCGGTGATGTGGGCGTCGGGCCATCGGGTGGCGAGCAGGGCGGTGACGTTTCCCGGGCCGCAGCCCAGATCCGCTATCCGAGGAGCCTGTGCGGCGGTGTCGGCTCGTGCATGGGTTGCCGGGAGTTCGGGAATGCGGGCGAGGAGATCAAGGAAGGGGCGAGTGCGATGTCCGGCATGCCGGAGATATTGCTGTGGGTCCCAGTTTGGTGCGACGTGCATGTTCGAGCCCCCTTGCAGGTTCAAGACGGTTCCGAAGCGGAGCGACGCTTCCCGCCTTCGATGCCCAACCATCCTCGCAAATATCTCTCGACGTCAAGAGACTTCACATCGACAGACCCTCTACACTGATCGACATGGAGGACGAGGTCGATCGGCTGGTCGCGGCGTGGCGTCGGGAACGCCCGGACCTCGACGTGGAACCGCTGGAGGTGCTGAGCCGGGTGAGCAGGCTCGCCAGACACCTGGACAGGGCGCGGCGGATCGCCTTCTCCGAGCATCATCTGGAGCCCTGGGAGTTCGACGTCCTGACGTCGCTGCGTCGCGCGGGCGCCCCGTATCAGCTCTCTCCTGGACAACTGCTCACCCAGACTCTGGTCACGTCGGGGACGATGACCAATCGCATCGACAGGCTCGCGAAGAAGAGCCTGGTCGAGCGGCTGCCCGACCCCAGCGACCGGCGCGGTGTGCTGGTCCGGCTCACGCCGGAGGGGCGCGACCGCGCCGATCAGGCACTGGCCGGACTGCTGGCTCAGGAGCGGGCCATTCTGGCCGAGCTGTCCGGCGCGCAGCGCCGTGAACTGGCCGATCTCCTACGCCAGCTGACCGCCCCGTTCGACAACCTCCCCGGCTAGGTCGACCGGGCCGACCCCCGCGCGGCGGGCCAGGGCGACCGCGGCAAGTGTGGAGTGCACGCCCAGTTTGCCCAGGACGTTTTGCATATGCGTACGCACCGTATGCGGGGACAGGTAGAGCCGTTCCGCGACGGCCTTGCGCCCGAGTCCGGCCACCATGCAGCGCAGCACCTCGCGCTCCCGGGGCGTCAGCGACTCGACCAGCCGCTCGCTCTCCGTGCGGTGCTTACGGGCCGCTGTCAGCTCACGCAGCACCCCCGTGAGCAGGGCGGGCGGCAGATGCGTCTCGTCTCTGAGCACGCCCCGGATGACGGCGAGCAGCCGCGAGAGCGAGCAGTCCTTCGCGACCCAGCCACTGGCCCCGGCCTGGAGGGCGACGGCCGCCCGGCGCGGGTCGTCACGCTCGGCGAGCACCACGGTCCGCACCGTGGGCTGGGTCGTGCGCACCCCTCCGACCAGCGAGATGCCGTCCACGACGCGGCGCTCCGCGCGCTCCACGGCGCCCTCGGGAAGCCGCTCGGGGCGCGATGGGGCGATGTCGCTGATCGCGCCGCCCAAGTCCGCGTCCACCAGCAGCACATCGAAGCGGCGGCCCTCGGCTGACGCGCGCTCCAGGCAGCGCATCGCGGCGGGGCCGCTCCCGGCCGCGGCGACGTCCACGTCCGGCTCCGCCGCGAGGGCGGCGGCGAGCGACTCGGCGAAGATGCGATGGTCGTCGGCTACCAATACCCGTATTCGTGCCATAGCCACCCCCATGTACTGCCCATGTCCCGCGCGACGCGGATACCGAGAAACGAGTGCGAAGAAAGGAGAACGTTGAACCGGTAGTTCCGGAAAGCGGTTCGAGCCGAGCGAGACCGAGTGAAGCGCGAGCGAGTGGAGCGCGAGCGAAGCGGTGCGAACGAAGCGGTGCGAACGAAGCGGTGCGAACGAAGCGGTGCGAACGAAGCGGTGCGAACGAAGCGGTGCGAGCGGTGAATACAGTGCGGGTACGGCGCCCGGAACTCAAGTCCCCCGGGCTGACCCCGGGGAAACGCCCGTCGACCCCACGGCCGCCGCCGTGCGGTGACGATGACGCCGTCCCAGGCGTCGTACCTGACTGTCTCGCCCCCTGATAAGCGCCGGCCCCCACCGGCACTGTGCATCAGACTACGACTGGGGTGCAGCAACGGAAGCGAATTTGCAAAACTGGCTCGCCCAACTGTTTAGGCTGAGGCTTGTGTTCCATATTGAGGCAGAAGTCAATCAAGAACGTAAAAGCCTGATCGAGCAGCGTCTGGAGGAGAGCAACGCCGCTCGCTCCTCCGTCATGCGGACCCTCAGCGACACCGACGTGGACGATGAGCGGCCTGTCCAGCTGTACGCACTGGACGACACCGGCGAGTTGATCGGCGGGCTCGTCGGATACGCCTGGGGCCACTGGCTGCACGTGGACCTGCTCTGGGTCGCCGAGCGGCAGCGCGGCACCGGGCTTGGCTCGCGGCTGATGAACGAGGCCGAGCGCGTCGCACGCGACGAACTCGACTGCGTGCACTCGCGAGTGGAGACCTGGGGCTTCCAAGCACCCCGGTTCTACGAGAAGTTGGGCTACCGCATCGTGGCCGTGATTGAGGACTACCCGCCGGGTGAGCAGGACCATCTGCTGGTCAAGCGCATCGCCGACGGGCCCTCGACGGCCGGCTGAGTTGTGCCGGGCACGGCACAGCCCAGCCGCTGACTAGGCCATCACAAGGCGCCGGGCCCCCTGGGCCGGAACCGCGGTGAAGATCCGCGGGGCCCGGTGCCCGGCCGCCTCGAACGCCTCCGTGACCGACGCCGCCACCCGGTCCGCGTCCGCCTCGCCGACCAGGACGATCGCCGAACCGCCGAAACCGCCGCCGGTCATCCGGGACCCCAGCGCGCCCGCCGCGTTCGCCGTCTCCACCACCAGGTCGAGCTCGGCGCAGGAGACGGCGTAGTCATCGCGGAGCGAGGCGTGCCCGGCGGTGAGGACCGGGCCGATCGCCCGCGTATCGCCCGCTTCCAGCAGCCGGATCACCTCCTCGACCCGCCGGTTCTCGGACACGACATGCCGCACCCGGGACCGTACGACCGGCTCATCGGTGAGTTTTTCCAGAGCCGCGTCCAGAAGTGCGTACGGCACATCACGCAGGGCGTGCACTCCAAGCGCCCGCGCGCCGCGCTCGCAATCAGCGCGCCTGTTCGCGTACGCGCCGTCGCCCAGTTCGTGCTTGACCCGGGTGTCGACCACCAGCAGCCGCAGCCCTTCGGCCGCCAAATCGAACGGGACATGCCGCTGGGTCAGGTCGCGGGTGTCGAGATGGAGGGCGTGGCCCTCGCGGCAGCAGGCGGCCGCCATCTGGTCCATGATCCCGCAAGGCACCCCGACGAAGGCGTTCTCGGCACGCTGGGCCAGCCGCGCGATCCGCTCGGCCGGGAGACCGAGCCCGTACAGGTCGCTGAGCGCGCTCGCCGTCGCCACCTCAAGCGCCGCCGACGAGGACAGCCCGGCGCCGGTCGGCACCGTGCTCCGGAAGTGCAGCTCGGCGCCGCCCACGGGCAGCCCCGCCTCGCGCATCGCCCACACCACACCCGCCGGGTAAGCGGCCCAGCCGCCGTCGGGCCGAGGCGTCAGCTCATCGGTGCCCAG
This sequence comes from Streptomyces sp. A01, assembly GCF_059026195.1. Taxonomy (NCBI): domain Bacteria; kingdom Bacillati; phylum Actinomycetota; class Actinomycetes; order Kitasatosporales; family Streptomycetaceae; genus Streptomyces; species Streptomyces sp. A01. Next base: position 155,209 of record NZ_JBWLKN010000012.1, read on the forward strand.
CTCCACGACGCCGCCCGGCATGTCGCCCGAGTGCAGCCGCAGCACCCCGTCGTGGCGGGCCGAGGCGGCGGCGAGGGTGAGGTGCGGCAGCGCCAGCGGCATCACGAAGCCCTCGCTGATGTCGGTGTGCTCGCCGATCAGGTTGACCCGGCCCGGCGCCGCCCACACCCCGGTGGGCGCGGCGCCGTACACCTCGCGGAATCCGGCGACGGCTCCCGCGACGTCCCCGTGCTCCCCGGCCCCGCCAGCCCGCTCCCGAGCCACGGGGGACTCCCGGTCCGCGCCGGTCCCCGCCCCGTTCGCCGGCTCGCCAGTCACGCGCTCTTGTGTCACACGCTCTCCCGTTCACACAGCCTGGCGAACTCCCAGGCGTCTTCGACGATTCCGGCCAGCCCCGACCGGCTCGGCTGCCAGCCGAGCCGGTCCTTGGCGCGCTCCGCCGAGGCGACGAGCACCGCCGGGTCACCGCCCCGGCGCGGCGCCACCACCTCGGGCACCGGGTGCCCGGTGACCTTGCGTACGGTCTCGATGACCTCGCGGACCGAGAAGCCGTTGCCGTTGCCGAGGTTGCAGATCAGGTGCTCGCCGCTGGTGGCGGCGGTGAGCGCGAGCAGGTGGGCCTCGGCGAGGTCGGCGACGTGGATGTAGTCGCGTACGCACGTGCCGTCCGGGGTCGGGTAGTCGTCACCGTAGATGGAGATCGCCTCGCGCCTGCCCTGGGCGACCTGGAGGACGAGCGGGATGAGGTGTGACTCGGGCTCGTGCCGCTCACCGGCGCTGCCCCACGCCCCGGCGACGTTGAAGTAGCGCAGCGAGACCGCGGCCAGCCCGTGCGCCGCGCACTCGCCGCTGATCATGTGATCGACGGCGAGCTTCGTGGCACCGTACGGGCTCGTCGGCGCGGTCGCCGCGTCCTCGGTGATGGGGCTCGCCGCGGGCTCGCCGTAGGTGGCGGCGGTGGAGGAGAACACCAGGGTGCGCACGCCCGCGTCGCGCATCGCGGCGAGCAGCGCGGTGGACCCGCCGACGTTGTTGAGCCAGTACTTCTCGGGGTTGACGACCGACTCGCCGACCTGGGAGGAGGCGGCGAAGTGCAGCACCGCGTCGTAGGAGGAATCCAGCCAGCGCGCGGCGTCCTGAACGCGTCCCTCGATGAACTCGGCGCCCTCGGGGACGCCCGTCCGGTGGCCGGTCGAGAGGTCGTCGAGGACGGTCACCCGGTGGCCCGCCGCCAGCAGGTGCGTGGCGACGACGCTCCCGACGTAACCCGCTCCACCGGTCACCAGGTACTTCTGTCCATTGCTCACGTGGTCGCTACCTCTCGCAGTCGCCGCGCCGCCGCCTCCGGCGGCACATCGTTGATGAACACATTCATGCCGGATTCGGAACCCGCGAGAAACTTCAGCTTGCCGGCAGTGCGGCGAATGGTGAAAAGCTCAAGGTGGAGCCCGAAATCGTCCCGGTCAGGCGCGCGGAAGGGCGCCTGGTGCCAGGCGGCGATGTAGGGCGTGGGCGGCTCGCCGGGGCCGAAGATCCGGTCGAAACGGCGCAGCAACTCCAGATAGACGCGGGGGAACTCGGCGCGCGCGGCCTCGTCGAGCGCCCGCAGGTCGGGCACCCGGCGCTTGGGGTAGAGGTGCACCTCGTAGGGCCAGTGCGCGGCGTACGGCACGAAGGCCGTCCAGTGCTCCCCCGCCAGGACGATCCGCCGCCCGTCGGCGGTCTCGTCGGCGACCACGTCGTCGAAGAGGTTGCGGCCGGTGCGCTCGCGGTGCCCGGCGGCCGAGTGCAGCATGCGCTCGGTGCGGGGTGTGACGAAGGGGTACGCGTAGATCTGGCCGTGCGGGTGGCCGAGGGTGACGCCGATCTCCGCACCCCGGTTCTCGAAGCAGAAGACCTGCTCGACGGCGGCCAGCCCGGCGAGCTCGGCGGTGCGGTCGGTCCACGCGTCGAGGACGAGCGCGGCCTGCCCCTCGGTGAGGTCGGCGAAGGAGGCGTCGTGGTCGGAGGTGAAGCAGACCACCTCGCACCGCCCTGAGTCGCCCACCAGGGAGGGGAAGCGGTTCTCGAAGACGACGACGTCGTAGTCGGCGGCGGGGATCTCGCTGTACCGCCCCGGGCTGGAGGGGCACAGCGGGCACGCGTCGGCGGGCGGGTGGTAGGTGCGTGTCTGCCGGTGGGAGGCGATGGCGACGGCGTCGCCGAGGAGCGGGTCGGCGCGGATCTCGGCGGCGGTCGAGACAGGCTCCAGCGGGCGCTGGTCCACGTCGTCGCGTACGGCGTCGTCACGGGAGTCGTAATAGATCAGCTCGCGGCCGTCGGCGAGTCTGCCCGTCGTCTTCTTCACCCTGGCACCCCTGTCACGATCCGAAAACATTCCAACATAAGCTTTCAGATTCCAACAATAGCGCGTACGTTTTTTGCGTTCTGGTCGCGCGAAGAAGCGGGAAGCCCATGCATCAGCTAGCCGAAGGACTCCGGCTCTCCACCAACTGGCTCGACTACTCGATCCTGGGCATCTACTTCGTCGTGGTGCTGGGCATCGGCTTCGCCGCCCGGCGCAGCGTGAAGACCAGCCTGGACTTCTTCCTGTCCGGCCGGTCGCTGCCCGCCTGGGTCACCGGTCTTGCCTTCGTCGCCGCCAACCTCGGTGCGACGGAGATCCTGGGCATGGCGGCCAACGGCGCGCAATACGGCGCGTACACCGTGCACTGGTACTGGATCGGCGCCATCCCCGCCATGGTCTTCCTCGGCCTGGTGATGATGCCGTTCTATTACGGGTCCAAGGTCAGGTCCGTGCCGGAGTTCCTGCTGCACCGCTTCGGGCCGTCCTCGCACCTGCTCAGCTCCGTCATCTTCGCGCTCTCGTCGGTGCTCATCGCGGGCGTCAACCTGTACGCGATGGCGATCGTGCTGGAGGCGCTGCTCGGCTGGCCCCAGTGGGTCGCCATCGTCGTCGCCGGGTTCTTCGTGCTCGGCTACATCACCCTCGGCGGGCTCTCCTCGGCGATCTACAACGAGGTCCTCCAGTTCTTCGTCATCCTCGCCGCGCTCATTCCGCTGACGATCGTCGGCCTCAAGCGCGTCGGCGGCTGGGGCGGCCTGACCGACTCGCTCACAGGCGACGCCCACAGCCAGGGTTCACACGGGGACGACTTCCTCAGCGCGTGGGGCGGCACCGGCATCGGCGAGGCCAACCCGCTGGGCGCCAACTGGCTGACCATCGTCCTCGGCCTCGGCTTCGTGCTCAGCTTCGGCTACTGGACCACCAACTTCGCCGAGGTGCAGCGCGCGCTGTCGGCCAAGAACCTCTCGGCCGCCAAGCGCACCCCGCTGATCGCCGCCTTCCCGAAGATCCTGATTCCGATGGTCGTCATCGTGCCGGGCCTGATCGCCCTGGTGATGGAGCCGACGCTGGGCAAGGAGGGCAGCGGTCTCGACTACAACGACGCCATCCCGGTGCTGATGCGCGACCTGCTGCCCAACGGTGTGCTCGGCATCGCGGTGACCGGTCTGCTGGCCGCCTTCATGGCGGGTATGGCCGCCAACGTCTCGTCGTTCAACACGGTCTTCACCAACGACATCTGGGGCGCGTATGTGAAGAAGGGCCGCGAGGACGCGTACTACCTGGCGACCGGCCGCTGGGTCACCGCCATCGGCGTGATCATCGGCATGGGCACGGCGTTCATCGCCTCCAGCTTCAGCAACATCATGAACTACCTCCAGACCCTGTTCTCCTTCTTCAACGTGCCGCTGTTCGTGGTCTTCATCATCGGCATGTTCTGGAAGCGCACCTCACCGGCGGCGGGCTTCTGGGGACTGCTCTCCGGCACGGTGGCCGCGATGATCAACTACTTCTGGTTCTACAAGCAGGGCGTCATCGACATCCCGAGCGAGCAGGGCGCCAACTTCGTGTCCGCGATCGTGGCGTTCGTGGTCGGCGCGGTCGTGATGTTCGTGGTCACCCTGGTCACCAGGCCCAAGCCGGTGGAAGCACTCGCGGGACTGGTCTACGGCACCAGGTCCCCCGGCGCCGAGGAACCCCCGGCCGAGGGCGACGACGCGTGGTACCGCAAGCCCGCCCTGCTCGGCTGGGGCGCGGTCGTGCTCGCCGCGCTGTGCTACATCCCGTTCTCGTTCTGACCCGGGCGACCGAGGCGCGTCGTCCTGGGCATGATGCCCAGGGCACGACCGCCCGCGACGACCGGAGCTCCAGCCCGCACGGCACTCGTACGCGCACCTCTCCCGCGCCCCATCCCGCGCGCCCATCTCACGCGAAGGAAGCACCCCGCATGAGCGACTACCAGCACGAGGTCGAGGAACTGACGCGCAAGTCGGCGACCGCGGCCCGGCTCTTCGACATCCGCCGCATCATCGGCGGCCTGTTCGTCGTCTACGGCGTCATCGTCACGATCGCCGGGATCACCGCGTCGGACGCCGACCTGAAGAAGGCCGAGAACATCAACATCAACCTGTGGACGGGCCTCGGCATGCTCGCCCTCGGCCTCTTCTTCCTGACCTGGCTCTGGCTCCGCCCCATCGTCCCACCCACGCCGCAGGAGGAGCCGAAGCCGTAACACGCGGCTGTGGGCCGTGGGTTCGGGGCCGCTCGCCCCGGCTCACTTCCGTACGACCGGGTCCTGTCTCAACTGCGCAGCTCCGGCCGTGCGCTCGACCCGCCGGGGCCGCCCGGCCCGCCCGGACTGCCGGTTCCGCCGTTGGGGGTGCCGCCCGGCGGGCCGGCCTGGCTGCCGCCGCCCGGCACGACGTCGGCCCGGCCACCGCCCAGGACTTGGCCTGCCGGGCCCGGACCCGGCAGGGACACGGCGGCGCGCCTGCTCGCCGCCGCACGGTCCAGCAGGCCGGTGCGGGCGGCCAGCGCGGCCGCCTCCAGCCGGGAGCCGACGCCCAGTTTCATCAGCACACGCTGCACATGCGTACGCGCGGTGCTCGGCGCGATGGCCATGCCCGCGGCGATCAGCCGGGTGTCCTCGCCCTCGGCGACCCGCACCAGCACCTCCACCTCGCGCGGGGTGAGCAGTTGCAGCAGCCGGGCGCCCTCGTCGTCCGGCTGGGCGGCCGGGTTGAGCAGTTCGGCGAAGGCTCCCTGGAGGAGTTGCGGGGACACCGCCGCGTCGCCCGCGCGAGCCTTGATCATGGCTCGTTCGACACCCTCGATGCGTTCGTCGTGACGCACATAGCCCGACGCTCCGGCGGCGAACGCCGCGGCGATGCCGCGCGGACTCGGCACCGGGCCCAGCACCACGACCGCGACCTGGGGCCGCTCCTTCTTGATGCGCACGACCGGGTCGAAGGCCCCTGGCTCAGCGGGCGTTCCCGTGCCCAGCAGGCACACTTCCGGCACCCGGCTCACCACAAGTTCCGCGGCGCCCGCGCTCGGCGCGGCAGCGGCGAGCACGCGGTGCCCGCGTAACTTCAACGCCGAGGCGAGCGCCTCGGCGAGCAGCCGGTGGTCATCGACCACCATGAGTCGCACGCCCATGAACTCCCCCCCATTCGCCCTGGGAACGACGTCCCGGGCCTTCGTGACCCCCATGTGCATCCGCCGCGGGTACGCAAGCCCCCCTTGCACCACCACAGCCCTTGAGTCTCTTGCCCCCGGAAGCTACACGCTTGTTCGACATCGCGCGCCCCTTAGTGGGAAGAAGCGTCCTGGAATGCCGAAATCCATCCAATAGCGCTTACTTCGCGGCGCAATCGGATCGTCCCGGCACAACAACGGCCCCGTCCGTACGGAGAGTACGGACGGGGCCACTGTAGGTGCATCGGGGGGTGAAGGTCAGCTGCCTGCCCCGAAGACCATCGCGAGCAGGTCCTCACCGCGCCCGTAGTCACGCGGCTCGGTGATGTAGATGTCGCCCATGTACAGCTGCTTGTTCTTGTAGACGACCCACTCGTGATCGGGGCTGAAGTTCGACTCGGTCTCCATGGTGGCCGTCGCGTTCTGGAGCAGCTTCGACTTCTCGTACGTCTCCGGGTCGATCTGCCAGACCGCGCCGCCCTGGTCGTACGTGGGCTCCTGGTAGGCGATGAGGTAACCGTCCTCGTCCAACTGGAGCGGCGTCATGCTCGCCTTCGCCACCCCGTCGGTCTTGCCCACCATCTTGCCGGTCTTCAGCGAGAAGGCGACGACCTCGTTCTCCGGCAGGGTGTCCGAGCTGCTGTACCGCTCCTTGGACGCCATGAACAGCTTGTCCTTGGTGACGGCGAACTGCGCGCACGACTCGACTTCACTCGTCGAGCAGTCCGGCGTGTACTTGCCGTTGCTCGTCGCGATCTTGCTGATCAGCGTGCCCTTGCGCTTCGAGTCGTCGACCGCCATGAAGTCGGACACCGAGGAGGCGGAGGCGCCCGCGTCGACGGCGATGACCAGCGGGCTGGTGGACGCCACGTAGACGCTGTCGATGCCGTCGGTGAGCTTGTACTCCGAACGGATCGCGCCCGTCGCGGGGTTGAGCGTCTGGACCGACATCCGGGCCTCGCCGTACTCGCCGCAACCGCGCACAGCGACCAGCTTCTCGCCACCGCCGTAGCCGTAGTCGGTACAGGAGTCGTTCGGCTTCGGCTTCCACAGCTCCTTGCCCTTGAGCGACCAGGCCGCACCGCCGTCGAGGCCACCCGCGGCGACGGTTCCGCCGCCGACGGTCACCGACTCGTAGTCGATCTTCTGGTCGGCTTCCTTGACGCTCCGCTGCCAGACCAGCTTGCCGTTGTTCAGGTCCACCAGGCCGATCTCGGAGCACCGCGGGTACTTGTTCTCCTTGGTCGGCTTGCCGTCCTCGAAGATCACGGCGGTCATGCCGTCCTTGGTGACCTGACGGCTCGACGCGCACACCTCGCCGTCCAGCGGGACCTCCCACTGCGGGGAGCTGCTGTTCAGCGGGAAGCCGGAGATCTTGTCGATGCCGGCCTTGGCCCACACCTTGTCGGTGGCCCAGATGCCCGGAGCGTTCACCTGCTCCTTGACCTTCGGCATCGGGACCTTGCCCACGACCGTGGCGCCGGAGACCTTCGGCTTGGGCCGCTTCTTGACGCCGTCCTTGCCACCCTTGTCGCCCGTGCTGCCCTGGCTGGCGCCGTCGTCCTTCTTCTTGGCCTCGGAGTCGCCGTCGTCGCCCTTGGTGGCGAGGAAGATGCCACCGGCGACGATCAGCGCGATGGCGGCGACAGCGCTGACGATGATCATCGTCCGCTGCCTGCCCGGCCGGTTGCCGCCTCCGGCACCTCCGGCCGGGGTGCCGCCGGGGAACTGGCCGGGCGGCGGATAGGCCCCGGGCTGCTGCCCGTACGCCTGCTGCCCGTATGCCTGCTGCCCGGCGGGCTGCGTCGGGTAGCCGTAGCCCTGCGGGGCCGCGGGGGCGCCCGCGGCGGGCGGCGAGCTCTGCGGAGGCGGCGGAGTACCCCCGGGAGGACCGGGGGGACCGGGAGGCGGCGGCGGAGAGCCGTACCCGCCAGGCTGGGCCGGCTGCTGCGGGTAGCCGTAGCCACCTGCCTGGGCGGGCGGCTGCTGCGGGTAGCCGTGACCCGGCTGAGTCGGGGGCTGCTGCGGATAGCCGCTGGGGGCCTCACCGAAGCCTGGCGGCGTAGCGCCACCGGGGCCTGCGGCGGGTGTCCCGTCCTGGGGTGCGCCAAAGCCGCCCCCGGCGGAGCCAGGGGGAGGCTGATTGGGGGGCTGGGGCGGCTGCGACATCAGAGTTCCTTCTCGTGCGGGTCCATGGCTCGACCGGCTTCCCCCGCGATCCCAGTGGCTGAAAACCCACCAGGAAGGAGCGAATCGGACATGAATTCCACCGGCCAACGGCAGGCGAGCGGGAGTTCTTTGTATCACTCGGCCGTGTCATGACAGGGACCGGTGGCAACCGCACCAGACAGCTGATACCGGCCCGTGACGAGACTGTTGCACCGGAGACCACCGGCGGGCCGCTCCGGCGGCCCCGCCGGTCCCTGAACACGTCAGCGGGTCCGGAGACCGCCAGTCAGCGCCCCACCGGCCCCCAACAGGTCAGACGTCCTCGGCGAGTTCCAGCCAGCGCATCTCCAGCTCGTCCCGCTCGCCCGACAGTTCGCGCAGCTGGGCGTCGAGACCCGCGACCCGCCCGAAGTCCGTCGCGTGCTCGGCGATCTGCGCGTGCAGCTTCGTCTCCTGCTCGCTGATCCGGTCCAGGCGCCGCTCGATGCGCTGGAGCTCCTTCTTCGCCGCCCGGGTGTCGCCGGTGGGCTTCTCCTTGGCCTTCTCCCCCGGCTTGTCACCCGCCTGCCCCTTGGCCGCCTGGGCCGGGGCGGCGGACTCGGCGGCCAGCGCGCGCTGACGGCGCTCCAGGTACTCGTCGAGGCCGCGCGGCAGCATCCGCAGCGTCGCGTCACCGAGCAGCGCGAACACCCGGTCCGTGGTCCGCTCGATGAAGTACCGGTCGTGGCTGATGACCACGAGCGAGCCGGGCCAGCCGTCGAGCAGGTCCTCCAGCTGGGTCAGGGTCTCGATGTCGAGGTCGTTGGTCGGCTCGTCGAGGAACAGCACGTTGGGCTCGTCCATCAGCAGCCGCAGGATCTGAAGCCGCCGCCGCTCACCACCGGACAGGTCACCGACCGGCGTCCACTGCTTCTCCTTCGCGAAGCCGAACTTCTCGCACAGCTGCGAGGCCGTCATCTCCCGGCCCGTGCCGAGGTCGACCCGGCCGCGCACCTGCTCCACGGCCTCCAGCACCCGCAGGTTCTTGTTCAGCTCGGCGACCTCCTGCGACAGGTAGGCCAGCCGCACCGTCTTGCCGACGACGACCTTGCCCTCCGCCGGCTGCCGCTCCCCGTCCGTACGGGAAGCCTCCGCCATCGCGCGCAGCAGCGACGTCTTGCCGGAGCCGTTCACCCCGACCAGGCCGATCCGGTCACCGGGGCCGAGCTGCCACGTCAGATGCTTGACCAGGGTCTTGGGCCCGGCGGTGACCGTGACGTCCTCCAGATCGAAGACGGTCTTGCCCAGCCGGGAGCCCGCGAACTTCATCAGCTCGGCCGAGTCGCGCGGCGGCGGCACGTCGGCGATCAGCTCGTTCGCCGCCTCGATGCGGAAGCGCGGCTTGCTCGTACGGGCCGGGGCACCGCGCCGCAGCCACGCCAGCTCCTTGCGCATCAGGTTCTGCCGCTTGCTCTCCTCGGTGGCCGCGATGCGCTCACGCTCGGCGCGCGCGAAGACGTAGTCGCTGTAGCCGCCCTCGTACTCGTGCACCGCACCGCGCTGCACGTCCCACATCCGCGTACAGACCTGGTCGAGGAACCACCGGTCGTGGGTGACGACGACGAGCGCGGACCGCCGCGCCCGCAGGTGGGCGGCGAGCCAGGAGATGCCTTCCACGTCGAGGTGGTTGGTCGGCTCATCGAGGACGATCAGCTCGGGCTCGCCGATGAGCAGCTTGGCCAGCGCGATACGCCGCCGCTCCCCACCGGACAGCGGGCCGATCACGGTGTCGAGGCCCTGCGGGAACGCCGGCAGGTCGAGCCCGCCGAACAGCCCCGTCAGCACATCGCGGATCTTGGCGTCGCCCGCCCACTCGTGGTCGGCGAGGTCGCCGATGACCTCATGCCGGACGGTGGCGGCGGGGTCCAGCGCGTCCTGCTGGCTGAGCACGGCGAACCGCAGCCCACCGGAGTGTGTGACCCGCCCCTCGTCGGGGGACTCCAGCTTGGCGAGCATCCGGATAAGGGTGGTCTTGCCGTCTCCGTTACGGCCGACGACGCCGATCCGGTCGCCCTCATTCACACCGAGGGAGATGCCGTCGAGCAGCGCACGGGTGCCGTACACCTTGCTGACGGTTTCCAGATTGACGAGGTTCGTTGCCATCTCACTCCAGGGACGCGGATCGATCGGCTTCCAGCGTAGTCGCCACGCGCAGCGCCCTGAGCGGGCGGCTGAGCGGGGAGCTTGAGCGGGAGCTGAGGAGGCGGCCTGAGCAGCCGTACGACCACTCCGCCGGGCCACCCCGCGCACCGTGCCGTGATCTTGAAAACGCGCGAAGCGGGCGGGCGGACAGCACAGGAAGTGCCGCGTCAAGGGCACGGGGAACCGCGCGACCAGCCACGGCGCCCCCACACTCCGCGACGCGCGGACAGGGCCCCCTCCCCAGCACGCTCCGCCGGACCCGGCTCAGGCCTGAGCGGTCGGCACCACCGTCGCCCCCGCCGCCGGGCCCTGTGCCGTACGAGCCGCCCGGCAGGTCCCCGAGGCCAGCAGCTTGGCCGCCACATCCGCCGCGCCCGCCGCGTCCCCGGCCAGGAACGCGCAGGTCGGGCCCGATCCCGAGACAATCGCCGCGAGCGCGCCCGCGTCCGTACCGGCCCGCAGCGTTTCGGCCAGCGACGGGCGCAGCGAGATCGCCGCCGCCTGGAGATCGTTGCTCGAACGGTCCGCACCCGCCATGAGCGAGGCGGCCAGAGCGGCCGCCTCGCCGTCCCGCAGGGCGCCGAGGAGCGCGGGGGACGGCTCGGGGTCGGGCACGTCGTCCGTCGTGTCCCCGCCGCCCCGCTCGGCGCGCAGCCGGTCGCACTCGCCGTAGACGGCCGGGGTGGACAGTCCGCCATCGGCCACGGCGAAGACCCAGTGGAAGGTGCCGCCGACGGTGAGCGGAGTGAGCAGTTCCCCCCGGCCCCGGCCGAGGGCTGCCCCGCCGACCAGGCTGAACGGTACGTCGCTGCCCAATTCGGCGCAGATCTCCAGAAGTTCCGTACGCGATGCCCCAGCGCTCCACAGCGCGTCGCAGGCGACGAGCGCCCCGGCCCCGTCCGCACTGCCGCCCGCCATGCCGCCGGCGACGGGGATGTCCTTGTTGATGTGGATATGAACCCGTGGCTCGATGCCGCGCCGAGCGGCGAGCAGCTCGGCCGCGCGCGCCGCGAGGTTCGTACGGTCCAGCGGCACCTGGTGGGCGTCGGGCCCCTCGACGGTGATGCGCAACGCGTCGGCCGGGGTGACCGTGATCTCGTCGTAGAGCCCGACGGCGAGAAAGACATTGGCCAGGTCATGGAAACCGTCCGGCCTGCGCCCGCCCACCGCGAGCTGGGCGTTGACCTTGGCAGGGACACGTACGGCGATGGAGGCGGTCACGGGCTCTGGTCTCCTCGGTTAACTGACTCGCGGTGTCCGGACAACTCTGCTCTACGGATCTGCTCTACGGATCTGCTCTACGGATCTGCTCTACGGATCTGCTCTACGGATCTGCTCTACGGATCTGCTTGCTGGCGCTTCGCCGATCGCACCTTACGGACTGCCGACGCGCGGCCGGGATCACGCGTCTCGCCCACCGGACCAGCCCAGGCCGACCCGGCACGATCTTCCCGACCCGCCGACCGGGCCTCCAGCCCGCCGACAGCTGAAAACCAGCCCGTCCGGCGTTTGAGGACACCACCCACCCGCCTGACCCTCGCGGACGAACCCCAGCCCACCCCGCCGCCGAAACCCAGCCCGTCCGGCGCTTGAGGACAAACCCGGGAAGGGGCGGGCCAGGGGACATCACCATCGGCTCACGCGCCGCGAGCCTCCGCGATCGCCGCGAACTCCTCCACCGTCAACGACTCCCCCCGCGCCTGCGGCGAAATGCCCGCCCCGACCAACGCCGCCTCGGCCGCCGCCGCGGACCCCGCCCAGCCGGCCAACGCCGCGCGCAGCGTCTTGCGGCGCTGTGCGAACGCCGCGTCCACCACCGCGAAGACCTGCTGCTTCGTGGCCGTCGTCCGCACCGGTTCCCGGCGCCGTACGAGCGAGACCAGGCCGGAGTCGACATTCGGCGCGGGCCAGAAGACCGTGCGGCCGATCGACCCGGCCCGCTTCACGTCCGCGTACCAGGCCGCCTTCACCGAGGGCACCCCGTACACCTTCGACCCGGGCGGAGCCGCGAGCCGGTCGGCGACCTCGGCCTGCACCATGACCAGCGTCCGCTCGATCGAGGGGAACGTCGCGAGCATGTGCAGCAGGACGGGCACGGCGACGTTGTACGGCAGGTTGGCGACCAGGGCGGTGGGCTCCGGGCCGGGCAGCTCGGTGACCCGCATCGCGTCGGAGTGGACCAGTGCGAACCGGTCGGCGCGCTCCGGCAGCCGCGCGGCGACCGTCGCCGGGAGCGCGGCGGCGAGCACGTCGTCGATCTCCACCGCCGTGACCCGGTCCGCCGCCTCCAGCAGGGCAAGTGTCAGCGAGCCGAGCCCGGGGCCGATCTCGACCACCGTGTCGTCGGCGCGGACGCCGGCGGTACGGACGATGCGGCGCACCGTGTTGGCGTCGATGACGAAGTTCTGGCCGCGCTGCTTCGTGGGGCGTACCCCGAGCGCGGTGGCCAGCTCGCGGATGTCGGCGGGGCCGAGCAGGGCAGCCGACGGGTCACCGGCGGCGCGGGGACCGGCGCCGGAGGGCGCGTCGGTGCCCGGCGCGGGCGGCACGTCGGTGCCGGGGTCCGGCTGGGGGGCGGCGCCTGGACCCGGCTGCGGGCCGGGGCCCGGGGCGGGGTCGGAGGCGGGGGAATCGGCTTCAGGGGCGGAGCTCACTGCTGAAGTTTACGGCCGCAGTGCGGCCACGGGCTTGCCCCCCGTTGCACGTAGAGCTTCTTCGCCCGGTAGGTCTGCTCCTCGGGGGGCGCGTCCTGCGGCCGCCCCCTGCCGCCGAGGCTCCGCCAGGTGCCCGCGTCGAACTGGTAGAGCCCGCCGTACATGCCCGATGGGTCCACCGCGTTCGGCCGCCCTCCCGACTCGCAGCGCGCCATCGCCTCCCAGTTGAGCCCGTCCGCCCCCGCCACGGCCATGGGCCTGTCCTTCGTACCGACCTTCACGATCTGGTTCACCGGTTGCCGAAGGATCTCGCTGCGCACCGGCCGTGGCCGCCCCTTCACCCCGTTGACCGTGCGAATCGTGTACGTGGTCCGCCGTACGCCCTGCCTGCCCTGGCGCTCGACCGTCTCGATGCCCTTGAAGAGGGAAGGGTCCGCGTGCCGCTCCGTCTGGTACGGGATGAGCCACTCGCGTACTTCCTCGCGGCCGGTGATCCGCAGCACCGAGATCGTCTGCCCGTCGCGCGGGAAGTGCCCCAGCGGCAGCGAGGTGGCGTCCTCGCCACGCAAGGTGATCCCGGCCTGCTCCAGGGCTTCGCTGATGGTCGCCGCGTTCGTGCGGACGGTGCGTTCGCGGCCGTCGGCCATGAAGGTGACCGCGCGTTCGGTCCGTACGTCCAGGGTCAGGCCCTCGCGCGCGATCGCGGCGGACCGGGCGGACGACAGATACGCCCCCTCGGTGCGCACCCCGAGTTTCCGCAGGGCCTCCTCGACGGTGCGGGCCGTCGTCCACACGCGGCGCTTTTCCCCATCGAGCGTGAGATGGAGGAGGCGGCCGTAGTCGACGTCGATCTCGTCGCCGCTGTCGAGTTCCGCCCGGGGGTCCCGGGAGACGACGTCGTGCTCGCCGAGGGGCACGCCCTCGTCGGCCAGCAGTTCGCCGACGTCGTCGGCGAACGTGTGGAGGGTCCGCGACCGGCCGTCGACGTTCAGCATGACGATCTTGTCATTGGCCACGAAGGCGGAGGTGCCGCCCGCGAGGAAGGCGACGACCAGCGCTTGCGGCAGCAGCCTGCGCACCGGCGCCGCGCGCCGCACCACGGGCCGCGCACGGTGGCGCCGCCCGGGCTGCGCGAGCGGCCCGCACTCCCCGGATTCCCCGCACTGCTCACCCTGGCCGCCCTGGCCGCCCTGGCCGGGTGGTGGCGCGGCGGCCAGGCCGCCGTTCTCGCCCGATGGCGCGACTGACGCGGCCGGTGCGGGGCGCGGCGCGGGCACGATCCCGCCGGACGCGTCGTGCTCGTAGCCCTCGCCGTACCCGGACGCGCCGTACGACGCGTACGACTCGTACGCCTCATAACCCTGGGTCGGCCCGGACGGCCCATACGCCTCGCACGAAGAAGGCGGCGGCCCGTATGCGTGCCCGTACCCGGTCTCATACGACGAGAACGGCGCGTACGGCTCGTACTCCTGCCCCGCCTCAGGCCGCCGCCCCTCATGCACATCGGACGGCGCGTCGGCCCCGTACGGCACGGACGACGGCGCGTAGGGTGCGCGCGGCGCATACGGCGCATACGGCGCATACGGCTGAGGCACCCAAGCCGCCTGATGCGGCTGATGCGCCTGGTGCGTCTCGGTGGACCCAGGCGACCCGAAGGACCCCTGCGACGACACGTACGGCTGATGTGACCCGTAGGGCTCATGGGAAACGAACGACGCGCACGAGCCATACGCGTCGTACGAGCCATAGGCGTCCCATGAGCCGTACGAGCCATACGACGAGCCCTCGGGAGCATGGGCGGGCGGCGTGTGCGCGAGGTGCGGCTGCGCGGTGCCGGGTGGGCAGCCGTCGTCCGGTGCTGTGCGGTGACTGCCTTGCGCATGACTCACGACGCTCCCACCACTTCACAGTCGGTCGGGGCGGGACTGTAGCGGAGCGGACGGTCACTCTCCAAAGTCATAGGGTCGCGCCGCGTCACCGAAGCGCCCGGCGGCAGCGCCTCACCTGGCACACCGAGGCGCTCGTACGCGGCTGCCCGAGGCACGCGTACGCGCCCGCGCGCGTGCGGAGGATACGGTGCCGGCGCGGGCGGGGAGGCGGACGCGTCAGGAGGTGAGGAGGCAGCAGCGGGAGAACGCGCCGACGGGAGAACGCCGACGGGAGGTCAGCGGGCTCAGGCTCGGGCTCGGGCTCAGTAAGCGAAGACGCGTGCCGTGTTCGCCGCGATGGCGGTGGCCAGGGTGTCCTCGTCGATACCGCGTACGGCGGCCATCGCCCGCAGCGTGAGCGGGATCAGGTACGGCGCGTTCGGCCGCCCCCGGTGCGGCATCGGCGTCAGGAACGGGGCGTCCGTCTCGACCAGGACCAGGTCGAGCGGGGCGATGGCCAGGGCGTCGCGCAGTGGCTGGGCGTTCTTGAAGGTGATGTTGCCCGCGAACGACATGTAGTAGCCCTGCTCGGCGCAGACCTTGGCCATGGCGGCGTCGCCGGAGTAGCAGTGGAAGACGACGGTGTCCGGGGCGCCCTCCTCGTCCAGCACCCGCAGCACGTCGTCGTGCGCCTCCCGGTCGTGGATGACCAGCGCCTTGCCGTGCCGCTTGGCGATGTCGATATGGCGGCGGAAGGACCGCTCCTGCGCGGCGATGCCCTCGGGGCCCGTACGGAAGTAGTCCAGGCCGGTCTCGCCGACGCCGCGCACCTCGGGGAGCGCCGCGAGCTCGTCGATCTCGGCGAGCGCGGCGTCCAGCGCGGCGTCGCCGCCCGGTTCGCGCGCCCCGTGCCGTGACCGGTCCCCTCCGGGGTCGCCGAGCACGATGCGCGGCGCCTCGTTGGGGTGCAGGGCGACGGTGGCCCACACGTTCTCGTGGGCGGCCGCCGTGCGCGCGGCCCAGCGCGAGCCCGCCAGGTCGCAGCCGACCTGGATGACGGTCCGCACGCCGACGGAGGCCGCCTTGGCGAGCGCGTCTTCGACCGTGCCCTGCTGCATGTCCAGGTGGGTGTGCGAATCGGCGACGGGCCCCCGCAGCGGCTCGGGGAGCGGCGGCGGCGCGTCCTTGGACTGCGCGCCGCTCTGCTTCCCGTTGCCGCCGGGAGTGCCGGACGCGTCGTTGCCGCCGGTGGTTCCTGCCTTTGCCGCCATGGCCATGATTCTAAGGAAGCCACGATTCCAGGAAGCACCGCCATGGACGACGTACGGGCGACGTACGGACGACGTACGGGCTGGGCGGTGACCGGCTGCGGCGGGCTCGCTCACTTGCGGTGGAACGGATGCAGCAGGTCGGCGAGGTGCCAGTGGTGTCCGTGCCCCTTGGTGGGCGGCCCGGCGGGGGGCTCGGTCAGCGGCCCTGGCTCCGTACCGGCCGCCGTACCGGCGCTGGGCGCGGGCTGCCCGGAGGACTCGGCGGGCTCGCGGGTCGCCCCGGTGCGCTGCTTGGGCGGGTGCCGGTCCTGGCGCGGCCGCCGCATGTCGTCCCATGCCGAGGAGACCGAGGAGACCTGACCCGAGCGCATGATGCGGACCAGGTGCGCGTCGCAGTTGAGGCAGGTGGGGTGGGTGAGTGGGGAGGGCACGCGTTCACCGTTCGCGTGGTACGTGACGTACGCCCGCCCCAGGGCATCCACGTGGTGTTCGATGTCGTACGCCTGCTCCCAGCCGTACCCGCACCGCATGCACGCGAACGCGTACGCCTCATGCACGACGGGGTCGGCGGCTGGACCGCCGCGGGCCAGCGCCTGGGTTCGGGCCAGCGCCTGCGACTGTGCTAGCGCCTGGGCTATGGAGTGGATACCGCTGGAGGTTCCCGCGGTCTCGCTCATGGCAGCTCCTCTTGTCCGCTGGACAAGCCTTCCGGGACTGGACGTCCCACAACCCAGTGGACGCCTTTCCCGGCGGGGGCGCAGTAGCCGTTCCCACTCCTTGGGCCAGATTTGGCCACCTCATACGGAAAGGACCCGGTTACGCGACCTAAGCTTTGCCTTTCACGATAGTCCTTTACCTTCCAATGGTCCCGTCCGCTCGGCGCTCTTCGCGCTCCGCACCCGGCCCTTCACCCAGCGCGTCCCACGGCCCGCACCGCACCCGCGCGCAGCACCTCCCACGTCCTCGCCACCGACGCGGTCACGCCCCTGCGGCCTTCCCGCCCTGCTCGGCCTTCTGCTGTGCCTTCTGCTCGTTCTTCACGGCCACCACCGCGTCGAAGACCTCGCGCTTCGGCAGCCCGGCCTCCGCCGCGACCGCGGCGATGGCCTCCTTACGGCGCTCCCCCGCCTCTTCCTCCCTGACCGCGACCCGGCGGGCCAGCTCCCCGGGGGTGAGGTCCTGCGGGCCGGGGGCCGGGGCGCCCTCCACGACGATGGTGATCTCGCCCCGCACGCCGTCGGCGGCCCACGCCGCCAGCTCCGCCAGCGGGCCGCGCTTGACCTCCTCGTAGGTCTTCGTCAGCTCGCGGCACACGGCGGCCCTGCGTTCCGTGCCGAACACCTCGGCCATCGCGGCGAGGGTGTCCGCCAGCCGGTGCGGCGCCTCGAAGTACACCAGCGTCCTGCGTTCACCCGCGACGTCCCGCAGGCGGCTGAGCCGTTCGCCCGCCTTGCGCGGCGGGAAGCCCTCGAAGCAGAACCGGTCCACGGGCAGCCCCGAGAGGGCGAGGGCGGTGAGCACCGCCGAGGGCCCGGGGACGGCGGTGACGGTGATGCCGCGTTCGACGGCGGCGGCCACCAGCCGGTATCCGGGGTCGGAGACCGACGGCATGCCCGCGTCGGTCACCAGCAGCACCCGCTTGCCGCCCTCCAACGCCTCGACCAGTTCCGGCGTACGGGCCGACTCGTTGCCTTCGAAGTACGACACGACCCGGCCCGTGGTCTGGACGTCCAGGGCTTGGGTGAGACGGCGCAGCCGCCGGGTGTCCTCGGCCGCGATCACCTCGGCCGCCGCGAGTTCGGAGGCCAGCCGGGGTGGCGCGTCGGCGGTGTCGCCGATGGGGGTCCCTGCGAGTACGAGCGTTCCAGTCACCGTTCCAGTCACGGGGCCATCCTCGCAGCCGCCGGGTATGACATCCGCCGCACGGCGGGCCGTGGGGCGCCGTACTCGCGACTCGCTCGAATGTGTTCCCTACGATGGCGCGGTGACCAGTGACACCGCGACCCATGCCCAGCAGGGCCAAGGCGCCGATCAGCAGCCGCTGACCTGGCAGCTGCGGCTGCGCCGTTTCGGCTATGCGGACCGGGCGCGGACCGACGCCCGCGACCGGCTGGTGCCGCCCTACCCACAGCCGGGCACCCGGTTGTGGACCGCGCTCGGGATGAGCCCGGTGGCGGCGGACCGGCTGGCTCGCTGGGCGGGCTGGGGTGGCCCGCTGCTGGTCGCGCTGCTCGCCGGGCTGGTCCGGTTCTGGCGGCTTGGCAGTCCGAACGCGGTGATATTCGACGAGACGTACTACGCCAAGGACGCCTGGTCGCTGCTCCAGTTCGGCTATGAGGGGACCTGGCAGAAGGACGCCAACGACCGCGTCCTCGACTCCCCGCCGAGCATCCCGCTGAGCGACGCCCCCTCGTATGTGGTGCATCCGCCGGTCGGGAAATGGGTCATCGCGCTCGGCGAGCACTTCTTCGGTCTGGAACCGTTCGGCTGGCGCTTCATGGTCGCCGCGCTCGGCACGCTCTCCGTGCTGATGCTGTGCCGCATCGGGCGGCGGCTGTTCCGCTCCACCGTCCTCGGCTGTCTGGCGGGCGGGCTGCTCGCTGTGGACGGACTGCACTTCGTCATGAGCCGCACCGCGCTGCTCGACCTCGTGCTGATGTTCTTCATCCTGGCCGCCTTCGGCTGTCTGGTCGTCGACAGGGACCACGCGCGGGCCCGGCTCGCCGCCGCGCTGCCGGTCGGCACCGACGGTCTGGCGCGGTCCGACGCCGGGGTCGCCGGACAGCTGGGGCTGGGCTGGCGGCCGTGGCGGATCGCCGCGGGCGTCTGCCTCGGCCTGGCCTGCGGCACCAAGTGGAACGGTGCCTATGTGCTGGCGGCGTTCGGCCTGATGGCGGTCCTGTGGGACGTCGGCGCCCGCCGCACGGCAGGCGCCCACCACCCTTACCGCACCGCCCTGCGCCGCGACATGCCGTGGGCGTTCCTCTCGACGGTGCCGGTGGCGCTCGGCGTGTACATCGCGTCCTGGGCGGGCTGGTTCAAGAGCAGCGGCTCGTACAGCGAGCAGCGCGGCTGGGAGCACAGCGGCTACTTCCGGCACTGGGCCGAGAGCGACGGCGACTACCCCGACGACGGGGCGCTGTCCTGGATGCTGAACCCGCTGCGCAGCCTGTGGCATTACGAGAAGGAGGTCTACGACTTCCACGTCGGCCTCGACTCACCTCACACGTACCAGTCGAACCCGTGGAGCTGGCTGGTCCAGTCCCGCCCGGTGTCGTACTTCTACGAGTCACCCAAGCCCGGCAAGGACGGCTGCCCCGCCGACGCCGGGGAGAAATGCGCCCGCGAAGTCCTGGCGCTCGGCACCCCGCTGCTGTGGTGGGCGGCGTGCTTCGCGCTGGTGTACTGCCTCTACCGCTGGGGCCTGCGCCGCGACTGGCGCGCCGGTGCCATCCTGTGCGGCACCGCCGCCGGACTCGTGCCCTGGTTCGCGTACCAGGACCGCACGATCTTCTCCTTCTACGCGGTCGTCTTCGTGCCGTTCCTCTGTCTGGCCGTCGCCATGATGATCGGCGCCATCGCCGGGCCCCCGGGCTCCTCGGAACGCCGCAGAGTCCCCGGCGCGGTGGGCGCGGGCGCCCTCGTGCTGCTGATCGTGTGGAACTTCATCTACTTCTTCCCGATCTACACCGGGCAGGCGATCCCCATCGACGCCTGGCGGGACCGGATGTGGCTGGACACGTGGATTTAGCAGGACGGTGACGGGCACAGCGCCCTTCCCCCCAGGCCGTCGTCGCGACTCCGCGCGACGCTTGCTCCAACTGCCGGACCACGCCTGCCCCCCCCGATGTCTTCCCGCACGTCATCCCGGGTGCGGAAGAACACCGCAGCGGTTACGGGGCGTCCCTCGAAGGGGTGAATCCGACGGGATTCGAGGCCGTCACAGCGGCCTACCGCCTAAGCGATGCCGTAGCCGGTCGCCAGGGTGCCCATCCGGCGCCCGCTGATCTCCCGTACGCGGACACGTCCGGCTTCCCCGGCAAGGGGGAGGCGGGAGGCAAAGGCGTACGAAGACTCCCGGTAGAGTGCCCCGCGCCGCCCCCTTCATCATCTGTTGAAGGGTTCGAGGAACTGTGGGGGTTCTCTATGCGGAGTGGTGCGAAGGCCGCCGTCATCGGTGGGGTGTTCGTGGCGATGGTCGGCGCGGCCGGATACGGCGCGTACAGCCTCACGTCGGACGACGACCCAGGCAACGACAGCACAGTCTCCAGCTCGAAGACCGACAGCACGCCCGGTGAGAAGGCCCCGGTCAAGACGGGGCCGCCGAGCGCCGCCGAGATCAAGGCCACGTCCAAGGACTTCCTCGCGGCGTGGGCGAAGGGTGAGGCGGACGAGGCCGCCGCTCTCACCGACGACAAGAAGGCCGCCGGTTCCGCGCTGACCGGCTACCGCAAGAAGGCGCACGTCGAGAAGGTCACGCTGACGCCCGGGCAGCGCGCCGGGGCGAAGGTCCCCTTCCGCGTCAGCTCCGAGATCGCGCACAAGGGGCGGCGCACCACCTGGACCTACGACTCCGCGCTGACGGTGACGCGGGAGCCCACGACGGGCAAGGCCGTGGTCGACTGGAAGCCGGCCGTGGTGTACCCGAAACTCAAGGCCGGGGACACGCTGCTCACCGGCGCGGCGAAGAAGCCGCCGATCAAGGCGGTGGACCGCAACGGCAAGGAGCTGCGTCCCGCCGACCACCCCACCCTGAAGGTGGTGCTCTCCGGGCTGCGCGAGAAGTACGGCACGAAGGCGGGCGGCAAGCCCGGCGTGGAGCTGTACATCGACCGGGCAGGGAAGGACGCCACCGACGAGACGCTGAAGGTGCTCTCCAAGGGCAAGCCCGGCACGCTGCGCACAACGCTCGACTCCACGCTGCAGACCGCCGCCGAACGACAGGTCGCGAAGAAGCCGAAGGCTTCTGTGGTGATGCTCAAGCCCAGCACCGGTGAGATCCTCGCCGTCGCCAACTCCCCCGCCGAGGGCTTCAACACCGCCCTCCAGGGTTCGCTCGCCCCCGGCTCCACCATGAAGGTCGTGACCGCCGCCACCCTCATGGACAAGGGTCTCGCCGCTTACGGCAAGCCGCACCCGTGCCCCAAGTACGCCTCGTACGGGGGCTGGAAGTTCCAGAACCTCGACAAGTTCGAGATCCAGGGCGGCACCTTCGCCGAGAGCTTCAAGCGCTCCTGCAACACGGCGTTCATCACGCAGGCCGGGAAGCTCTCCGATGACGCCCTGACCAAGGAGGCCAGCGAGGTCTTCGGGCTCGGCCTCAACTGGCAGACGGGCGTGCCCACCTTCGACGGCGGGGTGCCGGTGCAGCAGGACGCCAGCAAGGCCGCCTCGCTCATCGGCCAGGGCGGCGTCCGGATGAACCCGCTCACCATGGCGTCCGTCTCCGCCACCGCGAGCACCGGTACGTTCCGGCAGCCGGTCATCGTCGCGCCCAGCCTGGACAACCGCCCGCTCGCGAAGGCCAGCCGGACGATGAAGCCCAGCACGGCCAAGCAGCTCCGCGACCTGATGCGGCTCACCGCGACCTCGGGCACGGCCGCCGAGGCCATGTCGGGCGTCAGCGGCGACATCGGTGCGAAGACCGGCTCCGCCGAGGTCGACGGCCAGAAGCAGCCCAACGGCTGGTTCACCGCGTACCGGGGCGACGTGGCGGCGGCGGCCGTGGTCCCCCAGGGCGGCCACGGCGGCTCGTCGGCGGGCCCGCTCGTCGCCTCCCTGTTGCGTGCGGCAGGCTGACGCCGGTCCACCGAAGTGACGCGAGGGCGCGGGGACTTGTTCCCCGCGCCCTCGCGTTTGCCCGTCTCCCGGGCCCCCGGGCCCCCGGGCCCCCGGGCCCCGGGCCCTCGGCTCTCCCGGCGACGGATCACGGCGCGTCGCGCCAGCGGTTCCCCACCTCGAACCAGATCGACTTCCCGCCGAGCCCGAACAGTTCGTCACCGATCGCGCAACCACCCCACTTGTCGGCACACACGTCGATGAGCCCGAGCCCGAGCCCGTCCTCGGCGTCGAGCCGGTCGGCCCAACCCGGGTCCAGCGACGGCAACTCGGGGTTGGTGTCCCAGACACTGACCCGCACACTTCCCTCCCCGTTCCGCGTCACGCGCAGCGACGCCGGGCCGTCGGCGTGCTGAGCGGAGTTGCTGACCAACTCGGACGCCAACAGCTCGGTCGTATCGGCGAGTTCGTACGCGCCATGCGCTTCAAGGATCACCCGAAGCGTGCGCCGGGCGACGCTCGGGGCGAGCGCGTGGGGGGCGAACTGGAGGGTGTAGTCCCAGTCTTCGGACGCCAGATGCGGGTAGGGGCTCACGCGCGCCTCCGTAGTGTGAGTGACGTAGTACACACCGTAGCGCCGCTGGGAAGACTAGTGCTACCACTTCGGAAATACCCGTCCGACTAGACCCTGTGGGTAATTGGCAGCACACTGTGCGTGGTCAACGAGGGAGGACCCATGCCGCCTAGAAGCATTCCGACAACCCGACAGCTCCGCCTGGGCTTTGAGCTACGTAAGCTGCGTGAACGCGCTGGGTTGACCGCCACAGAGGCCGCCACCCTCTTGGGTACCGAGCGGCCGAAAATCAGCAACATCGAGACCGGGCGCTTCGGGGTGAGCGCCGCTCGGGTGCGCAGACTCGCCAGTCACTACGACTGCTCGGACGCCAACTTGATCGAGGCTCTCGTCGGCATGACCGGCGAGCGAAAACGCCAGTGGTGGGAGGAGTACCGGGAAATCCTGCCCGCAGCTCTACTGGACCTCGCGGAGCTCGAACACCATGCCACCGCCCTGCGCTCCACCCAGATCATGCATTTGCCAGGCCTACTCCAGACCGTCGATCACGCGCGCGTGCTCTTCGATCAATCGGTGCCCCCGCTCCCGCCACCCGACGTGGAGCACCGAGTGTCCCATCGCATCAAGCGCCAGGCCGTCCTCTTCCGCGAGTCCCCATCTCCGTATACAGCGGTCATCCACGAGGCCGCGCTGCGGATGCAATTCGGCGGTAAGGCAATCACCCGCGCGCAGCTGCGGCACATCCTCGACATGAGCGAGCACGACCACATCATGGTCCTGGTCATCCCATTCGCCGCAGGAGCCATCCCCGGCTCGGGCCAGTCCGTGCTCTACGCAACAGGTCCGGTTCCTCAACTCGACACCGTGCAGCTCGACAGCGAGCATGGCAGCGTGTTCCTCGACGCGGACGCCCAACTGAGGCGGTACCGCATCTTCATGGATCGCATGGTGAAGGCGGCACTCAAGCCGGACCAGTCCCGCGACTTCATTCACAGCATCGCCCGAGATCTCTGAAAGGCAGAGAGTTGTCCAGCCTCGATTGGCAGAAATCCTCCTTCAGTCAGGAAGGAAACAACTGCCTCAACCTGGCCGCCACACCCGACGGCACCCTCCACCTCCGCGAAAGCGACGACCCCGGGGTGATCGTCCACACCACACCCACCCAACTCGCGGCGTTCATCCGGGCGGCCAAGGCAGGCGCGTTCGACCGTTTCGGTGCGGCGGGGTGACGCACGCCTCACCGTGTTGGCTATACAACTTGAGTTACCGTGGGGTGCATGATCGCACCCATACCTGGTACGGAGAGTGAGAAGGCCGGGGTCATGCGCGGGCTGCGCGCATGACCCCGCTGGTCGCCGGGGCCGTGTTCGCCGCCGCCGTCACCCACGCGGGCTGGAACGCCATGGCCCACGGCTTCAAGGACAAGCTGCTGGCCTTCACGCTGGTGTCCGGCGGCGGGGCGGTGTGCGGGCTGGGGATCGTGGCGTTCGCCCCGGTGCCCGACGGGGACGCCTGGCCGTATCTCATCGCCTCCGCCCTTCTGCACGTGCTCTACCAGGCGCTGCTCATGCGCTCGTTCCAGCTCGGCGACTTCGGGCAGATGTACCCGATCGCGCGCGGCACGGCACCGCTGGTGGTGACGGTGCTCGCCGCTGTCTTCGTCCACGAGACGCCCGACGGCTGGCAGACGGCGGGCGTCGTCGTGGCGTCGGCCGGGCTGGTCGGCATCGCGCTGTGGGGCATCAGGGGCTCCGGGGCGCGCCCGCACTGGCCCGCCATCCTCGCCGCGCTCGCGACGGGCCTGTCGATCGCCGCGTACACCGTGGTGGACGGGGTGGGCGTACGGGCCTCCGGTACCTCCCTCGGATACATCGGCTGGCTGATGATCCTGGAGGGCCTGGCGATCCCCGCGTACGCGCTCGCCACCCGGCGCGGTGAACTCGCCCGCCAGCTGCGGCCGCTCGCGGTGCGCGGGCTGACGGGCGGTGTGCTGTCGGTCCTCGCGTACGGGCTGGTGCTGTGGGCCCAGACGCGGGCGCCGCTGGCGCCGGTCGCCGCGCTGCGCGAGTCGAGCATCATCGTCGGCGCGGCGATCGGCGCGGTGTTCTTCAAGGAGCGGTTCGGGATGGCGAGGATCGCGGCGGCGGGTCTGATGGTCGCGGGCATCGGGCTGATGCTGCACGCGGGCTGACACACCCGCCCGGTCCCGGGCCGGAGCGCGGGGCCCGCGCGGTTCGTACCCGCCGGGCGGGGTCCGTCGCCCCCCGCCTCGGGACGTGACGGGCTCAGTCGCCCCGCAAGGCGTCACGGAGGCCGATGTTGCTGATCAGGAGACCGCCGTCCACCGGCAGCGAGACGCCCGTGATCCAGGCGGCGTCGCGTGAGGCGAGGAAGGTGATGGCGGCGGCGATGTCCTCCGGCTCGCCGACCCGGCCCAGGGGGTAGAGCGACCCGGCGCGGCGCAGCGCGTCCTCGCGGCCGTCCCAGTTGGGGGTGCGGACCGTGCCGGGGGCGACGAGGTTGACGCGTACGCCGCGTGGGGCGGCGTGACCGGCCAGGGTGCGGGTCAGGCTCGCCAGTCCGGCCTTGGCGGCGCTGTAGGCGTGGTTGCCGAAGTCCTGTTCGCCGTTGACCGAGCCGACGCTGACGATGGAGCCCCGGCCTCCGGCCTTGGCAAGGTGCGGGAGGGCGGCCCTGGCGCAGCGGAACGCGCCGCTCAGCGTGATGTCGAGGTCCCGCTGCCAGTGCGCGTCCGGCTCTTCCTCGAAGAGGCCGCTGTCGGGGTGGCAGGACAGGGCGTTGTTGACCAGGACGTCCAGCCCGCCGAACGTCTCGGCCGCGTGCGTCACCGCCGCCTCCACCGCCGCCCGGTCGCCGACGTCGCAGGCCAGCGACTCGGCCGCGCCGCCCGCCGCGCGGATCTCGGCGGCGGCCCGCCCGGCCCGCGCGCCGTCGAGGTCGGTGAGCAGCACGCGCGCGCCCTCGTCGGCGAAGCGGCGGGCGGTGACCTCACCGATGCCACGGCCCGCGCCGGTGATCAGTACGCCATAGCCTTCGAACCGTCGCATCCGCGTGCCCCTCTTCGCCGTTGATCATGCGTGGGAGCAGCGTAGGCGGCGGGGGCGGGCGCCATAAGGGAACGACGGCTTGAAGAGAACGACGGCTTCAAGGGAACGACGGCTTGAAGGGAACGGCTGCCTCGGCTCAGCGGAGTTCCGGCACCCGGTGGCGAGTGGCGACGACGACGAGACCGCCGAGGACCGCGAGGGCGGCGAGGGTCGCGGCGAAGACGGTCGCCCCGGTCGTCAGCCCCAGGGCGTCGCTGAGATAGCCCGCCGACACCGGCAGCAGCCCGGCGAACACGTATCCGCCGATGCTGAACGCCGCGTTGGCCTCGGCCAGGTGCCGCGCCGGGATGGCGGAGTTGAGCAGCGACAGGCCGCCGAGCTGGCCCATGCCCTGACCCGCTCCCGCCAGGACGGCGGAGGTGATGAGCGCCGGAACCGACGCGGTGTGCACCGCGACGACGAGTGCGGCCATGCTCGCCGTGGTACTGGCGGCCCCGGCCATGAGGATCGCGCGCCCGCGCAGACGCTGGACCGCGAACTGCACGGCGGTGGCGGCGGCGAACATCACGAAGGCCGTGCTTCCCGCGACCACCCGGCTGGAGGTGTCCAGCAGGTCCGACAGCAAGGACGGGCCGAGCGACAGCACGAAGGAGGTGGCGGTGATGCCCGGCGCGAACACGGCGATTCCCAGCACGAGCCGCATGCCGGTTCCGCGCGGTACGCCCGGCACGCGCACCCAGGCGTCCGCGGGACGCGCGGCGGGACGCCGTACCGGCATGCGCCAGGTGACGAGGCCCGCCGTGGCCAACAAGGCCAGCTCCACGAGGAAGACGGTGCTGGTGGGCGCCGGCAGTGCCTCGGACAGCACACCCGCGAGGAACGGGCCGAGGCCCGCCCCGAAGACCATCGCACACGAGGCGAGCAGGGCCGCCAGCCGCCTGCGGTGTTGTCCCGCCACATCCGTCACCGCGGCCATCCCGGCGGAGACGACCGCCCCGACCGCGATTCCGGTGAACAGCCGCGCGGCGACGAGCGCGGCCACCGTCGTCGCGGTCGCGAAGACGCCGCAGGCCACTGCCGCCAGGGCGAGCGCGGGCAGCAGCACCGGTTTGCGGCCAAGACGGTCGGAGACCACGCCGCACACCAGCAGGGAGCCCAGCAGTCCGACGATGTACGACGCGAAGATCACGGTCAGCGTGCCCTGGGAGAAGCCGATGTCGCGCTGCCAGAGCGCGTACAGCGGCGTGGCCGCGTTCGACAGGATGAACACGACGGTCACTGGCCACGCCGCCAGCCACACCCACCACGTGGGTGCCACCGCGAGGCCGTCGCCTCCCTCCGGCAGCCGTATCGCGCGCACCGTATCCACCGATGTCGTTCCGCTTTCGGGCATGGTCTTCCTTCCGCCAGACTCCTGTACGAGATAACTCGAACTTAGCAGGCTGTACGATAGAAGTCGTACAAGGATGCCGCGAGGAGGACCGCTCATGCCGTCGACCACACAGCCGGGCTTCACCGCCCCTGCGGTGCCAGAGCCGCCGGGGCTGCCGGAGCCCCTGCCGGAGCCGGCCGTCGAGGAGCTGCGCCTGGAGACGGTGCTGGGCGCCCTGAGCGACCCGCTGAGGCTGGGGATCGTACGCAAACTCCTCCTGGAACGGGAGGAGTTCGACCACCCGTGCGGCTGGTTCGGGCTGGACCGTCCGAAGTCCTCGCTCACCCACCACTTCCGGTCGCTGCGGGAAGCGGGTGTCATCCGGCAGCGCCAGTACGGTCTGGAACGGCGGAGCCATGTGCGCGCGGACGACCTCGAAGCCCGCTTCCCCGGCCTGCTGAATCTGGTCATGGCCTGGTCGCCGGAGACGGCCTGAACCTGCCGAGCCGGGCCCCCGCCGCAACGGGGACCCGGCTCACAGGGGTGGGTCGGCAGGGGGCTCGGGGCGCGACTCAGCGCGGGACGCGACTCCAGCTCCCGTCCTTCGCGCCGTCGCAGGTCCGCCGCGCCGGTTGCGTGCCCTTCGTGGCGGCGGAGCCAAGGCCCGGACCGGCGCGTCAACTCCCGCCCACCAGAAGGATTACGGGTCCCCGCCCCCGTAAAGCTGCTGCGGCTGCCCGCCACCGCCCCGCAGGGAAGGCCACCGTTCAGGGCGGGCGCCGTTCAGCGCAGGCGCCATTCAGCACAGGCACCTGTCAGGGAGACCGCCGTTCAGCGCAGGCAGCCCGCGAGGGCACGGACCAGTGCCTGGGCGCGGGGATCGGCGGTCACGTTCTTCTGCATGCCGTTGGTGACGTAACCGAAGCCGATGCCCGACTCGGGGTCGGCGAAGGCGAGGGAGCCGCCGCGCCCGGGGTGCCCGAACGAGCCCGGCGCGAGCAGCGGGGACGCCGGGCCGTGCAGCATGTAGCCCAGCCCGAAACGGGTGTTGACCACGAGGACCTGGTCAGGCCCAGCCGACTCCTCCGTACGGGCCAGGGTGAGCGTCGCCGGTGCGAACAGGCGCCGGCCGCCCCGGCCGTCAAGCCCGCGGCTGTCCAGCTTCGGGGTGTCGAGACCGCGCGCCGTGGACTCGTCCGGCACCTCGCCGACCAGCGCGGCGTAGAAGCGCGCGAGGGCGCGCGCGGTGGCGACGCCGCCCGAGGCGGGGAGTTCGGCGGCGCGGTACGCGGGATCGTTCTCGTCCGGCAGCGGGTGGATGGCGCCGAAGGCGCGCCTGGTCAGCGAGTGCGGGTCCTTGTACGCGGCGGACACCGAGCGCTTGGGACGGACCCGCAGGCCCTGCGCCGCGGGCGGGACCGGCGTCTCGACGGTGCCGATCCTGCCGACCCGGCCGAGCTCCGCCTCGGGCAGTCCGATCCACAGATCGAGGCCGAGCGGGTGGGCTATCTCATCGGCGACCCAGGCACCGATGGTGCGGCCGGTCACCCGGCGCACCAGCTCGCTCAGCAGCCAGCTGTAGGTCTGCGCGTGGTAACCGTGGGCGGTGCCGGGTGCCCACGCGGGCGCCTGGGCGGCGACCGCCCGGGGCCCGCTGACCGCGTCGATCGCCTCGGCCGGGCTGAGCGGGGTGTCCAGCACGGGCACTCCGGCCCGGTGCGACAGCAGCTGCCGTACGAGGACGCGTTCCTTGCCGTTCGCCTTGAACTCCGGCCAGTACGTCCCGACCGGCGCGTCGAGGTCGACCAGCCCGCGCTGATGCAGCAGGAGCGGCACGGCGGCGGCGACGCCCTTGGTCGCCGACCGTACGACCTGGGCGGTGTCGGCCGTCCAGGGCGCCCCGGCAGCTTGGTCCTCGCCTGCGACGCCTTCGGCGCCTGTGATGCTTTCGAGGCCGGGCGCGTGACCGCTGTGCGCGCCGCGCGAGTGGCTGCCTCCGGCGCCGCGCGGGTGGCTGTCGGCGCTCAGCGGGACGCGGTCGGCGTCCTTGGTGCCGCCCCACAGGTCGATGACCTTGCGGCCGTCCCGGTAGACGGTGAGGGCGGCGCCGCGCTCACCACGCCGCGCGAAGTTGGCTGCGAAGGCGTCCCGGACCGGTTCGAAACCGTCCGCCACCGTGCCCTGGACGTCCACCACTGTTGCCTACTCCCACGTTCCGTTTCGCCGCGCTGTGCACCCTCCATGGTGCAATGCGCGCCGTGCGCGTCTTATGCCGGGGCCCTGCGAGGGCCCCGGGAGCGAGGTGGCTCACGGGACCGGGACCGCCGGGACCCGCCTCGCGGCTCTCCCCGGCCCACCGCCGACCGGTGCCGACCGGTGCCCGACCGGTTTGTCCCGAACGCCTGGCGGGGCGCGCTCGCAGGACCGCAGGGGGGCGTGAGGGTCAGGTGCGGCCCCGCCGTCAGCCGGTCGGCGCGGGCACCGAGCGCGGGTCGAAGCCGAACGGCAGCTCCAGCCGGTGCGCCCGCATCAGCTCCGCGTCGCAGAGCAGGTCCCGGGTGCCGCCGTCCGCGACGATCACGCCGTCGCTGAGCACCACGGAGCGCGGGCACAGCTCCAGCGCGTACGGCAGGTCGTGGGTCACCATCAGCACCGTGACGTCCAGGGCGCGCAGGATGTCGGCGAGTTCACGGCGCGCGGCCGGGTCGAGGTTGGAGGACGGTTCGTCGAGGACCAGGATCTCCGGTTCCATGGCGAGCACCGTGGCGACGGCGACGCGGCGCCGCTGGCCGAAGGACAGGTGGTGCGGCGGGCGGTCGCCGTACTCCCCCATCCCCACCTGGTCCAGGGCCGCGCGCACCCGGGCCTCCAGCTCGGGGCCGCGCAGCCCGGCGGCGGCAGGACCGAACGCGACGTCCTCCCGCACCGTCGGCATGAACAACTGGTCGTCCGGGTCCTGGAAGACGATGCCGACCCGGCGGCGGATCTCCGCGAGGTCGCGCTTGGCGACCGGCAGCCCCGCGACGTGCACGGTGCCCGCTCCCGCGCTCAGGATGCCGTTGAGGTGCAGTACGAGGGTGGTCTTGCCCGCCCCGTTGGGACCGAGCAGCGCCACGCGCTCACCACGCGCCACCGTCAGGTCGACGCCGAAGAGGGCCTGGTAGCCGTCGGGGTAGGCGTACGCGAGGCCGCGCACGGCGAGCGAGGGCGCGGCGGGCGGGGCATCGGCGAGTGGAGCCTCGGCAGCCGCGCGGCTCATGCCACGGCCGGTGCCGGTGCTGGTGCTGGTGCCGTCGTCGGCGGCGGAAGCGGCGGGGGCGGTGTCGGTCACAGAGTCCATCCCATCAGGCAGATGACCAGCGCGGCCACCGGCAGCCCGAGCGCGTACGCCCATTGGGCACGGGTCGCCGTCGCCTCGTCGATGACGGGCATGCTGCCCGTGTAGCCACGGCTGAGCATCGCCAGGTGCACCCGCTCGCCGCGCTCGTACGAGCGGATGAACAGGGCCCCGGCGGACTTGGCCAGCACGCCCCAGTGGCGCACTCCGCGCGCCTCGAAGCCTCGCGACAGCCGGGCGATCCGCATCCGGCGCATCTCGTCGGAGATGACATCGCCGTACCGGATCATGAACGACGCGATCTGTACGAGCAGCGGTGGCAGCCGCAGCCGCTGGAGTCCGAGCAGCAGTGTGCGCAGCTCGGTGGTGGAGGCCAGCAGGACGGAAGCGGCGACGCCGAGCGTGCCCTTGGCGAGTACGTTCCACGCGCCCCACAGGCCCGAGACGCTGAGCGACAGGCCGAGGACTTCGGTCCGTTCGCCTTCCGCGACGAACGGCAGCAGGACGGCGAACGCCACGAACGGCACCTCGATCAGCAGCCGCTTCAGCAGCAGCCCCGCGGGCATCCGGGCCAGCGTGGCCACGGCCGCGAGCAGCACCGCGTAGGCACCGAACGCCCAGACCGCCTCGCGCGGTGTCGAGACGACGACGAGGACGAAGCAGAGGACGGCGACGATCTTGCAGTGCGGCGGCAGCCCGTGCACGGGGCTGTGCCGAGCCACGTAGAGCCGCTGCACTGCGCCCCCGCCTGAACCACCTGACGCGTCCGACCGGCCAGAGCGGCCAGTTTCGCCCGACCGACCCGACCGGCCCGGGCTGCCCGCCCGGTCCGAGCCGGCTGACACGCCTGATCTGCCTGTCCCGTCCGACCCGTCCGACCCGCTTCGCGGGGACGGCCCGGAACCCGTCGGCGGGCGCGGCCGAGCCCCCGTACCGGTCGGCACCCCGCTCAACGGCTCTCCCCCTCGCCACCCGGCACGACCCCGGGGCCCACCTCGGCCACGGGTTCAGGATCAGGGGCGGAACCCGGGTCCAGGCTCGGGGTTGACGCGGAGGCCGACGCGGCCCTTCGGCGGCGGACCGTCCAGATGACGCCCGTGCCGACGACGAGCGTCGCGCTCACTCCGATGACACCCGCCAGGCCGCCGGACAGCCGCTCGTCGCCGATGTCCTTGGTCTGGTAGTCGGCGAGGGGCGAGTCCTTCACCGCGTGGTCCTCGGTCTTCGTGTCGATGCCCTTGTCCTCGGCGACCTTCTCCAGGCCGTCGGGGTTGGCCGACGCGTAGTAGCTGCCGAACCCGGCCAGCGCGAGGGCGGCGACGAGACCGGCGAGCTTGAAGCGCCGATTCGCGCGCGTACGGGCGGCGATCGGCTGAGCGGCAGCCGTGGCGGGCGAGTCGGGTGTGCCGGGCGTGGCAGTCGAGTCTGGTGCAGCGGGCGTCGCGTGGTCGGTCACTGCCCCGGTCTCGGCCGCCGCCATGCCCTGCGCGGCTGCGCCCTCCGCCTCCGCACCGTCCGTCTCCGCGCCAACCGCGCCCGCGCCAGGCCCGTTCGCGCCAGGCCCGTTCGCGTCCGCCCCGAGGGGTCGGCCCGGCGTGCGGGGAGCCGTGACCGGAGCGACGCGCAGTTCCAGCGGGCGGACGAGGCCGCGCGCGCCGTAGACCAGGTCGGGTCGTACGGCCATGACCGCGCCGACCGTCAGAGCCGTGATCGCGGCCTCCCCGATGCCGATGAGCACGTGCACGCCCACCATCGCCGTGAAGACCTTGCCGATCCCGACGTCCGTCGTGCCGCCGAGCGCGTACAGGCCGGTGAAGGCGACGGCGGCGGCCGGTACGGAGACGACGGCGGCGACGAAGGACGCCGCCGTCACCGCGCCACGGCCACGCGGCAGCACCCGCACCAGGCCACGGAAGAGGCCGTATGCGACGACGGTCGTGACCACCGCCATGTCGGTGATGTTCACGCCGAGCGCGGTGAGGCCGCCGTCCGCGAACAGGACGCTCTGCATGAGCAGCACGACGGACACGCACAGCACACCCGTATACGGGCCGACGAGTATCGCCGCCAGGGCACCGCCCAGCAGATGGCCGCTGGTCCCGGCGGCGACCGGGAAGTTGAGCATCTGGACGGCGAAGATGAAGGCGGCGACGAGACCGGCAAGTGGCGCCGTACGCTCGTCACCCGCCAGCTCACCGGTCGGGCCGCCGGACGGGCCGCTCAGCTCGCGGCGCGCGCCGCGCAGGCTGATCGCCACAGCCGCCGCCGCGACCGCTCCGGCCGCCAGCGACACCGGGGCGTCAATGAATCCATCGGGGACATGCATGGCCCGTCTCCGCTCTCGCCACCTGTTCGGGCACTCGCCGTCGGCCGGGGACACCGCCCGGCCGCCAACGCCGGGGCACACCCGGCCTCTCGACGATTGTGCTCTCCTGCGAAGAGCTTGCAAGAGCATGACAGACGCGTAACCCCGGCGGCAGGGCTTCCTCCGCATCAGCGACGGTGACGTACGACGGCAGAACACCAGGAATCCGACAGCCCGCACCCGCCTGAAGGCGAAGCCGGGCCGGGAGCGGGCGCCGGGCCGGGGCCGGGGCGGGGTCAAGGCGGAGGCGGGCCGGGGTCGGGCCGGGACGTCGGCCCGCACGTGGTCCGGGCGCCGGACCGGGGCTCGGGCGCCGGCCCGCACCCAAGCGGGGAACCAGCCCGGCCCGCGTAACCGCCGAGGCGGGCATGAAGAGACGGGCATAAAGACGACGGCGGCCCCCTGTCCGGGAGCCGCCGTCCTTCTCACTGTGCGTGCCTGACCCCGTCCCCACGGGCAGGCACTGCCTGGAAGCGCCGGCGAAGTGTCAGCTCCGGCGTTTCCAGACGCTGTGCGGGTGGCCGCTGGACCGCCCCGCAGCGCTGAGCCGCGGGGCGGCCACCGGCCGCCCGGTGGTCCGCGCGGCCCCGAGGGGCGCGCGGACCGTCGGTCACACCCGGGTCAGGCGGTCCTGGTCGGGGTCGGACCCCGACTCGGCCGGAGCGGGAGACTCCAGGACCTTCTGCAGCTTCTCGCCTTCGACGTCCACGTTGGGCAGCACCTTGTCCAGCCAGCCCGGCAGCCACCAGGCGCTCTTGCCGAGCAGGCCGAGCACGGCCGGAACGATGGCCATGCGGACCACGAACGCGTCGAACAGGACCGCGATGGCCAGACCGAACCCGATCATCTTGACCATCTGGTCGTGCGAGCCGATGAACCCGGCGAAGACGCTGATCATGATGACCGCCGCGGCCGCGACGACCCGGGCACCGTGCGTGAAGCCGGTGACCACGGCCTGCTCCGCGGACTCGCCGTGGACGTACGCCTCGCGCATGCGGGTCACGAGGAAGACCTCGTAGTCCATCGCGAGACCGAAGACCACACCGATCATGAAGATCGGCATCATGCTCATCACCGGACCGGTCTGCTCGACCCCCAGCAGGCCCGACAGCCAGCCCCACTGGAAGACCGCGACCACTGCGCCGAGCGCGGCGACGACGGACAGGAGGAAGCCGAGCGCCGCCTTGAGCGGAACCAGGATCGACCGGAAGACGATCATCAGCAGCAGGAACGCCAGGCCGACGACGAGCGCCAGATAGGGGACCAGCGCGTCGTTGAGCTTCGCCGAGACGTCGATGTTCATGGCCGTGGTGCCGGTGACCAGGACCTTGGCCCCGGTGTCGGTCTTCAGGCCGGACGCCGCGTCACGGATGTTGGAGACCAGGTCCTCGGTCTCCATGCTGCTCGGCTTGGAGGCCGGAATGACCGTCAGCGTGGCGGTGTCGCCCGCCTTGTTGAACTGGGCCGGGGTGACACTGGCGACGTCGTCGAAGCCCTCGATGGTCTTCTTGACCTTGTCGACGGCGGCCTTCGGGTTGTCGCTGCCCGCGGTGTCGGTGACGACCATCAGCGGTCCGTTGTACCCGGGGCCGAAGCCCTCCGACACCATGTCGTACGCCTTGCGCTGCGTGGTGCTCGTCGGCTGCGCGCCGTCGTCGGGCAGGCCCAGCTCTAGCTTGCTCACCGGGGCGGCCGCCGCGCCGAGCGCGACGACACCGAGCAGTAGCACGGCGACGGGGCGGCGCAGAACGAACCGCGCCCAACGGGTGCCCATCTTCGGCTTGTCCGAGACCGGCGCGCCGCTCTCGGCGAGCTTGCGGGCCTTGCGGCCGTACACGCGCTTGCCCGCGAAGCCCAGCATCGCGGGGATCATGGTGATCGCGATGAGGACGGCGATGGCGACGGTGCCCGCGGCGGCGAAGCCCATCTTGCTGAGCACGGGGATGTTGACGACCGCGAGGCCGACGAGGGCGATGACGACGGTGAGACCGGCGAAGACGACCGCGGAGCCCGCGGTGCCCACGGCGCGTCCGGCCGCTTCCTCCCGCTCCCTGCCGTCGGCGAGTTCGCCGCGGTACCGGGAGACGATGAACAGGGCGTAGTCGATGCCGACCGCGAGGCCGATCATCATGGCCAGCGTGGAGGTCGTGGTGCCCAGGTTCAGCACGTTGGCGAGCGCGGTGATCGAGGAGATACCGATACCGACGCCGATCAGCGCGGTGAGCAGCGGCAGTCCGGCGGCGACCAGCGAGCCGAAGGTGATGATGAGGACCACGGCGGAGATGG
Organism: Streptomyces sp. A01; assembly: GCF_059026195.1. Taxonomy (NCBI): domain Bacteria; kingdom Bacillati; phylum Actinomycetota; class Actinomycetes; order Kitasatosporales; family Streptomycetaceae; genus Streptomyces; species Streptomyces sp. A01. The sequence continues at coordinate 189,674 of NZ_JBWLKN010000012.1, forward strand.
CGATACCGATGATCTCGGTGGCACCCTGCTCCGGCATGGCCTCCAGCGCGTCACCGCCGACCTCGACGGTCAGCCGCGAGTCGCCGCCCTTGTCGACAGCGTCCTGCAGGCCCTCCCTGGTCTTGTCCTTCAGCTCCATGGAGGTGACCTTGTACGTGGCCGAGCTGAAGGCGGTGGTGCCGTCCTTGCTGATGGTCTTGGCCTCGAAGGGGTCGGCCACCGAGCCCAGTTGGTCCGAGCTGGCCTTGACCTCGCGGATGACCTTGACGACCTCGGCCTTGTTCTCCGGGTCGCTGATCTTTTCGTCGTCGGGCGCGCGGAAGACGATGCGCGCGGTGGCGCCGTCCGCGTTGGCGGCAGGGAAGCGTTCTTCCATCAGGTCGAAGGCGTGCTGCGCCTCGGTGCCCGGGACGGAGAAGCTCTCATCGGTCGGGGCGGGGGCCGTGGCGGCGCCGACTCCGGCGACCGCCAGCAGCGCGACCCAGAACAAAGCGACGAACCGGCGTCGCCTGAAGGCGAATCGGCCGAGCTTATACAGGTAGGTGGCCACGAGAAGGAGTGCTCCCGTCGAGTAGTGGAGTGGCAGGGGCGTACTGAGCCATCCCAGCGACGAGAGCGGCGCGCCAGGTTGGAGATATTCGGGGTATTCGGGTGTTCGCGAATCTAGGCGATGGGGCTGCGCCTCGTCGCGGCGGGGTCGGCACCGAGAGCGGGGAGTATCACGGCGTCGATGTATTCGTAGAGATATGCGTCGTCCGGCTTCTCGGCGTCGATCAGCGGACGGGCCACAAAGGCCCCGGTCATCATGTGGGGAACGAAGTGCAGAGCAGGGGTCCCGGCGGAGACCTCCCCCCGGGCCACGGCGCGCTTGAGCAGCGCGTCGAGGGCGACGATCTCGGGTGCGATCAGCAGCTCCCGGAGCGCCTGTTCCAGGTCGGGGTTGTCGTGGGCCGCGTGCGCGAGGCCGCGGAGCAGGTCGGCGTCGCGTTCCGCGTTGTTCTCGCCGCACCGCACCATCTCGCGCAGGTCGCCGCGGAGCGACCCGGTGTCGATGTCCTCAAGCGCGACCGGCTTGATATGCCGCAGGGCCGTGGCGACGAGCTCAGGCTTGCCGTTCCACTGCCGGTAGAGAGTCGCTTTGCTGGCGCGGGTCCGGGCCGCGACCGCGTCCATCGTCAGCGTCTCGTAGCCGACCTCGCGGAGCAGGTCGATGACGGCGTTGTACAACTCGCCCTCGCGTTCGGGCGTCAGCCTGCTGCGCCGCGCTGGGGCCTTGGGTTCAGCGACCGGCATGACGCACCCCCATCCGAACGAAACGGTTTCGTACTACCTGCTCAGCATACGTCCAGCCCCAACGAAACGATGCCGTTTCGCTGGTGTTCTGCATCACAATGGCGCTCGGGAAGGAACCCGCCCAGCTCAGAGGTCATACGGACGCCGAGGGCGCACAGGAGTGCGATACCGGGGCACGAGCGCTCGCCGGGCCGGACGGCGTACGCGGCGCGAGGCGGCGGGCTCGTCCCCGGAGGGCGCGCGGCGCCCGCGCCCCCCAGCAGCACAGGCCACCCGAGCCCGGCAGCCCGGGAGCACGCCGCCCACCCGCCCCCGGCGCGCGACTCACCCCCGGGCGTGAAGGGGGCGCGACCGAGTTGCCGCCCCGTGCGCGGGCCGAAAGCATGGACGGGTGACTGTGAGCGATGGCGCATACCTCCGCTACCCGCATCTCCATGAGAACTTGCTGTGCTTCGCGGCCGAGGACGACCTGTGGGTCGCCCCGCTCGCCGCGACAGACGCCGTGGCCGGACGGGCCTGGCGGCTGACCGTCGATCGCACGCGGGTCGGCCATCCCCGCTTCTCCCCGGACGGCTCGCGGATCGCGTTCACCAGTTGGCGCAGTCTCGACCCGGAGGTCTACCTCGTCCCCGTGAGCGGCGGACCGGCCCGCCGCCTCACGTACTGGGGCAGCACGGACACCCGCGTCTGCGGCTGGACCCCGCCCCACAAGGACCAGCGCTGCGACATCCTCGCCGTGTCCTCACACGGCCAGCCCTTCTCGTACTACTCCTGGGCCTACAGCCTGCCCACCGACGGCAGCCCCGGCGGCAGACTGCCGTGGGGCCCGGTCTCCGACATCGCCGTCGCCGACCTGGACACCCTCGGCCTCGGCGACGACGCGGACACGTCCACGGCCGACGGGCCGGAGCAAGGCGGCGGCGGGCCGGGCCACGGCTGCGGCGGACCGGCCAACCGCCGCACGCTGCTGCTCAGCGGCAAACCACCGCACGAGCCCGCCGCCTGGAAGCGCTACCGGGGCGGCGCCATGGGCCGTCTGTGGCTGCACGGCACCCGTCTGGTCCCCGAGCTGAACGGACATCTGGACTCGGCGATGTTCGTCAGCGGCCGGATCGCCTTCCTCTCCGACCACGAGGGCATCGGCAACCTCTACTCCTGCCTGCCCGACGGCACCGATCTGCGGCGCCACACCGACCACGCGGACTTCTACGCCCGGCACGCCTCGACCGACGGCTCGCGCGTGGTCTACCAGTGCGCGGGCGACCTGTGGCTCGTCGACGACCTGAGCCCGACGGGCACGCCACGGCGGCTGGCTGTGGAGCTCGGCGGGCCGCGCGCGGGCCGTCGCGCGTACCAGGTCCCCGCCGCCGCGCACGTCACCTCGGTATCCGTGGACGAGACCGGCCGGGCGAGCGCCGTGGGCGTACGCGGCAGCCTCTACTGGCTCACCCACCGCGACGGCCCCGCCCGCACCATCGCCGACACCCCGGGCGTGCGGGTGCGGCTGGCCGAGATGCTGGGGCCGACCGGGCGGATCGCCTACGTGACGGACGCGGAGGGTGAGGACGCGATCGAGATCGCCCAGCTCCCCCGGGCCACGGGGCCCGGCCACCCGCGCAGACTGGCCGCCGGAATGCTGGGCCGCGTGACCGAGCTGACCGCCTCCCCGGACGGCGAATGGCTGGCCGTGGCCACCCACGACGGGCGGCTGCTGCTGGTCGACGCCACCGTGGACGAGGCGGAGGCGGCGAGCGCCGTGGAAGACCTCATTCCGGGGGTCGGCGACGCCACCGACTTCGGCGCCACGCCCGAGGCCGCCGCCGCGGCCGCCGCCGAGCAGGCCGGAGTCAGCGAGCTGACCAGGTCCTCCAACGGGCCGGTGCGCGACCTGGCCTTCTCCCCCGACTCGGCGTGGCTGGCCTGGTCGCACCCGAACATCGGGCGCTCGCTCCGTAAGATCAAGATCGCCCGGCTGCGCCCGACCGGCAGCCTGGGCAGGGCCATCGTGGATGTGACCGACGGCCGGTTCGAGGACGAGCAGCCGGTCTTCACCCGCGACGGCCGCTATCTCGCCTTCCTGTCCTGGCGCGGCTTCGACCCCGTCTACGACGTACACACCGGCGACCTGTCCTTCCCGCTGGGCTGCCGCCCCTACCTGGTGCCGCTGTCGTCGGCGACGCCCTCGCCCTTCGCGTTCTCCCCCGAGGGCCGCCCGGCGGCGGGCGGCCTCGACCCGGCCGTGGCGGACGACCTCGACCACACGGTGCTCGTGGAGGTGGAAGGGCTGGCCAGCCGGGTCACGGTCTTCCCCGTCGCCGCCTCCAAATACTCCGCGCTGCACCCTGTCAGCGGCGGCGGCCTGGTCTGGCTGCGCTGGCCGATCTCCGGTGCGCTCGGCGAGACGTTCGCCAACCCGGCCGACACCTCCGGGCGCCCGACGCTGGAACACTTCGACCTCGCGAAGGCCCGGCGCACCGAACTCACCAGCGCCGTCGACTGGTTCGCCGTCAGCGGCGACGGCTCCCGGCTGGTCGTCAACGACGACGGCGACCTGCGGATGGTGCCCGCCACGGAGACCCCCGACCCGGACACCACGGTCTTCATGGACCTGCGGCGCATCCTGCACGACGTCGACCCGACGGCCGAGTGGCGGCAGGCGTACGAGGAGGCGGGCCGCCTCATCCGGCACTACTTCTGGGACCCCGGCCTGTCCGGCATCGACTGGGACGCGGTGCTCGCCCAGTACCGGCCGCTGGTCGAACGCGTCGCGTCCCCCGACGAGTTCGCCGACCTCCTCCGCGAGGTGCTCGGCGAACTCGGCACCTCGCACGCGTTCGTCGTACCCGCCCGCAGGAACGAGGGCCCACCGCACTACCAGCGGGCCATCGGCCTGCTCGGCGCCGACTTCACCCACGCCAAGGACGGCTCCTGGGTCGTCACCCGCATCCTGCCGGGCGACTCCTCCGACTCCAGGGCCCGCTCGCCGCTGGCCGGTTCCGGTATCCGGGAAGGCTCCACGCTCACGCACGTCGACGGCCGCCCCGTGGACCCGCTGACCGGGCCGTTCCCGCTGCTGGCCGCCGCTGGTGGCACGACGGTCGAGCTGACTTTCATCCCGGGTCCCGCGCCCGGACACGACTCGGGAGAGACCGCCACCGAGGGCGAGCGGCCACCACCGCGGCGGGTCGCCATCGTGCCGCTGATCGACGAACGGCCGCTGCGCTACCAGCACTGGGTCGCCAAGCGCCGTGCTGTCGTCCGCGAGTTGAGCGGCGGCAAGTGCGGCTACCTGCACATCCCGGACATGGGCGGCTCCGGCTGGGCGCAGTTCAACCGGGACGTACGCATGGAGATGTCGCGGCCCGCGCTCATCGTGGACGTACGCGGCAACGCGGGCGGCAACATCAGTGAACTCGTCGTCGAGAAGCTGACCCGCACCATCCTGGGCTGGGACCTCACCCGCGACGCCCAGCCGGTGAGTTACGCGAGCAACGCGCCGCGCGGCCCCATCGTGGCCGTCGCCGACGAGATGACGTCCTCCGACGGCGACATGATCACCGCGGCGTTCCGGCTGCTCGGCCTCGGGCCCGTGGTGGGGCTGCGCACCTGGGGCGGAGTGGTCGGCATGACAGGACGCCACCGCCTCGTGGACGGGACCACACTCACCGTGCCGATGAACGCCGCCTGGTTCGACGCATACGGATGGGGGGTGGAGAACCACGGCGTCGAGCCGGACATCGAGGCGCTGCGCTCCCCGCTGCACTGGGCGGAAGGCCGCCATCCACAGCTGGCTGTCGCCGTACGTACGGCACTTGAGCTGCTGGAACGCCACCCGGCGGCGGAGCCGCCCGACTACTCAGGCGTCCCGGACCGGCGCCGCCCCCAGCTCCCGCCGCGCACCGCGGACTAGTCGGCCTGGCCGTTCCTGGCCGGCCCTGGCCAGGCGGGCGACCGCGAGGACCAGGTGTTTTCACTGTGCGTAATGTCCGAAATGCGAGCTATGCGGTGCCATGTAACTCTGGTCGGGGCCCCCACCACCGCAGGAGGAGCGAACAGCATGGGCATCTCAGACCAGTTCAAGGACAAGGCCGAAAAGCTCCAGCAGAAGGCCAAGCAGAAGGCCGGCCAGGGTAAGGAGAAGAGCCGGGAGCGCGAGAGGCAGCGGGAGGACGACTCCTCGCAGCGCGGCCAGGACATGGGCGACACCATGGAGCGCGGCAAACGGCGGATGGGCGAGACACGGGACGACTACGAGCTCTGACCGAGGCACCCGAGCCGCAATCGGAACCATCCATTCCGCAGCAGCTCCGTAGCAGCCCCCAGCAGCTCCGTAGCAGCGCGCGCGGACACGACACCGCGCGCACGAGGGGCGCACCCACGGGGGTGCGCCCCTCACCGCTGTCCGCGAGCCGCGCCGTCCGCAGTTCGCAGCAGGTCGCGCGCCTACGACTGGCGCGCGACGCGTTCCTTCTCGTCCGCTCCGCCGCCGGCACCGACCAGGCCGGTGCGGGCGCCGCGGTTCGCCTCAAGGCGTGGCTCGAAGCGCCGCATCTCGCGCTGGCCGACCGTGCCGATCAGAGCCGGCAGGTAGCCGCGGATGGACTGCATGCCGCGCAGCCACCACTGCGCGTACACATGCGAGGAACGCCGCTCGATACCGGCGACGAGCCGGTCGACCGCAGGGCCGAGGGGGTAGGTGCGGTTGGACGGCCAGGGCAGCCGGGCGCGCAAGTCGCGGAGCACGTCGTCCTCGTCGGCACCGCGCACCATGTCGGTGTCGGTCCAGCTCAGATAGCCGACCCCGACCCGTACGCCCTTGTAACCAACCTCGGCGCGCAGGCTGTGCGCGAACGCCTCGACGCCGGACTTGGACGCGCAGTACGCCGTCATCAGCGGGGCCGGAGTGATCGCGGCCAGTGAGGCGATCTGGAGCAGGTAACCGCGGCTCTCCATCAGCACCGGCAGGAACGCGCGGGCCGTGGTGGCGCTGCCGATCAGGTTGACCTCGATGACGCGGTTCCACGACGCCTCGTCGGAGTCGACGAACGGGCCGCCCGCGGCCACCCCGGCGTTGGCGACGACGATGTCCACCTTGCCGAACCTGGCCTTGACCTCCAGCGCGACCTGCGACATCGCGGCGTGGTCGGTGACGTCGGCATACCAGTGCGCGGCCTCTCCGTGCATGCTGGCGGCCACCCGCTTGAGCTCTTCCGGCTCCAGGCCGACGAGCGCCACCGTGGCACCGCGTGCTGAGAGCTTGCGGGCGAGGAGCTCGCCCACGCCGCGCGCCGCTCCGGTGACGACGGCGACCTGTCCTTCCAGACTCCTGCGTGTGCTCATGCCGTCTGCTCCTTCACCGTGCCGGCGTCGGCCGTGACCGTCGCCTGGGGTGCCGCCATTGCCTGGGATGCCGCCGCCTGGGCTGCCGCCGTCGTCCGGGACGCCGCGGTGAGGTGGCCGGTCACCAGGCCGCGGGCCGCGGCTGCCACCGTGTCGGGCGCTTCGATCGGGGTCATATGGCCGAGGCCGGGCAGCTCGGTGTAGCTGACGCAGCGCGGAAGCCGGGCGGCTATCTTCCGCGAGTGCGTGATGGGGGTGAGCCGGTCGGCGGTGCCGCCGATGACGGCGGTCGGCATGTTCAGCTGGCTGACGTGCCGGTCCAGGTCCATGTCAGCCATCATGTGTCCCCATTTGGCCCGGACCGTACGCGGACAGGAGTGCACGATACGGGCGCACGCCTCCATCATCTCGACGGTGGCGGCGGGCCCCATCGTCGCGTACTTCAGCACGCGCCGCGCGACCGGCGTGACCGGCCCGAGCGGGGCGGACGAGCCGAGGACCAGATGGTGCACCTTGGCGCGCACCTTGCCCCGGGGCAGCGGTACGACGAGTGTCTCGGCGAGCAGCTGGCCGCTTCCGGTGCTGCACAGCAGGACGGCGGCGGCCCGCTCGCGCAGCGTCGGCCGCTCGGCGGCGGCCATTATCGTCATGCCGCCCATCGAGTGGCCGACGACGACCGCCTGTTCGGGGGTGCCGTCCGCGGCGGTGCCCAGCGTCTGGTCGAGCACGGCGACAAGATCGTCGGCGAGGGTGTCGGTGCCGTAGCGGCCGTAGCCGGGCTCGGCGGTCCTGCCGTGGCCCCGCTGGTCGTAAACGATCACCCGGTGGTCGGTCGCCAGCTCGCGTATGACGGGCGCCCAGAAGGCCGTGGAGCAGGTCCAGCCGTGCGAGAGCACGATGGCGGGCGCGTCGTCCGGCCCGTGCTGCTCGGCGTATATCAGCGAGCCGTCCGCGGAGGTCACGGGAAGTTCACGGACGGGCGCGGGCGGGGCGTAGCGGCCCGTGGTGACGTATGCGGGCCGGGTCATGCGACCGCCTCCGATGACTGCTCGCTGCTCGCCGCTTTCGCGGCGGCCTTCGTCCGGGGTTTGCTGGGCTTGGCCGACTTCGCGGGCAGGGCGGGCTCGGCGGCTGGGCGGGCGGGTGCGCGCAGCACCTCGTATTCGGAGAGGTTCACCTCGCGGGTCTCCTTGCGGAACTCGCCGGTGGTGCCGGGCCAGACGGTGGTGTTGCGGCCGTTGGCGTCCAGGTACCAGCTGTCGCAGCCGCCGACGTTCCACACGGTGCGCTTCATACGCTCCTGCACCCGGTGCGACCAGGCATGCACGGCGGACGGCCGGGCGTCGAGGGCGGCCCTGCCACCGAGGATGTCGAGCTGCCTCAGATAGTCGACCATGTAGTTCAGCTGCGATTCGATCATCAGGATCATCGAGCTGTTCCCGAGGCCGGTGTTGGGGCCGATGATCGTCATGAAGTTGGGGAATCCGGCGGCGGCGGCGCCGCGCAGTGCCTCCATCCCCTCCTTCCACTCCTCGGCGAGGGTGGTGCCTTCGGCGCCGGTCACGCGCTTCGCGATGGGCATGTCCGTGACGTGGAAGCCGGTGCCGAAGACGATCGCGTCCACCTCGGTCTCGGAGCCGTCGGCGCCGATCAGCGTGGAGCCGCGCACCTCCTTGAGGCCGGAGGCGACGACGTCGACATTCGGCTGGGCCAGCGCGGGGTAGTAGGTATTGGACAGCAGGATGCGCTTGCAGCCGATGCGGTAGTCAGGTGTGAGCTTGGCGCGCAGCACGGGGTCCTTGACCGCGCGCCTGATGTGCGCCTTGGCCACGGTCTCGACGAGGCCCAGCTGGTTCGGCCGCTTGGTAAAGGCGCTGACCTGGAGTTCGCGCATGCCCCAGAGCAGGCCGCGGCGTACGACCCGGGTCGCCGGCAGCTTGCCGTGCAGCCACTGCTCAACGGCCGTGATCTTGCGGTCGGCGCGCGGCAGCACCCACGGTGGGGTGCGCTGGAAGAGGGTGAGCTGGTCGACCGTGGGCTGGATGCTGGGCACGATCTGGATGGCGGAGGCACCGGTCCCGATCATCGCCACGCGCTTGCCGCGCAGGTCGTAGTCGTGGTCCCAGCGCGCCGAGTGGAAGACCCGGCCGGGGAAGTCCTCAAGCCCGGGGATGCCGGGGATCTGCGGGTCGGACAGCGGCCCGGTGGCGGAGACGACGACGTCGGCGGTGTACGCGCCGCTGGCGGTGTCGATCTCCCAGTACAGCTCCTGGGTGTTCCAGCGCATCCCCCTGACCTCGGAGTTGAACCGGATGTGCGGCCTGAGCCCGAAGGTGTCGGTGACCCGCTCCAGATAGGCGCGGATGTGTGGCTGGCCGGAGAAGTTGCGCGGCCACTCGGGGTTCGGCGCGAAGGAGAAGGAGTAGAGGTGGGACGGGACGTCGCAGGCGCAGCCCGGGTAGCTGTTGTCGCGCCAGGTGCCGCCGACCGAGTCGGCCCGTTCCAGAACGAGGAAATCAGTGATGCCTTCGCGGCGCAGCCGTACGGCCGCCCCGAGGCCACCGAAACCGGTTCCGATCACCGCCACCCGCACGTGCTCATGCTCGGCCATGCCGCCGCCTCCAGAGTCCGACGAAACCATGCCAGCAATCACTGGCACGATTAGGAGAGTAGGGCAGGAACATACTGAGCGGTAGGGGTTGGGCGCGGAGAAGTTACCGGCGGTCGCACCGCACTGTTCGGCGAGGTCGCACGGCGCCCCGAACCCCGAGCGGGCCTGCCCGTCCACCGGATCGCGCCCGGGTCCCCTCCCGGGCCGCCCCCGGGCCGCTGACCGGGGTCGCACCCGGGCCGCTCGGCATAGGCTGCACTGGTGGCGAAGACGACTAAGGCTCACCAGGAGCGCGAATACCGCATGGCGGAACTGGCCAGGGAAGCCGGGATCACCGTGCGGACCCTGCGCTTCTACCGTGAACGCAAACTCATCCCGCCGCCTCGCCGCGAGGGCCGCATCGCCTGGTACACCGAGCACCACCTGGCCCGAATCCGCACGATCTCGGCCCTGCTGGAGCGCGGCCACACCCTCGGCGGCATCGCCGAACTGCTCACCGCCTTCGAAAGCGGCCGCGACGTCGGCGAGGTGCTCGGCCTCGACGCCGCCATCTCCATCCCCTGGTCGGAGGAGACCCCGGTCCGGCTCACCCCCGAGGAACTGGCCGACTACTTCGCCAGTGACGTCACCCCGGAAAACCTCGCGACGTCGCTGGACCTGGGCTATCTCGCCGTCGACGGTGACGAGCTCGTCCACGTCAGCCGCCGCCTCCTCGACGCCTCCCGCGAGCTGGTCGCCAGCGGCGTCCCCCTGGCGGACGTCCTCACGGCGGGCCGCGAGCTGCGCCGCCACGTGGAAGCCATCACCGAGGACTTCACCAACCTCGTCCGCACCCACGTCCTGGCCGACGCCCTGGCCCGAGCCGAAGCGGGCCAGGGCCTGACGACGGAGGAAGCGGCCCGCATCACCCAGAGCCTGGAAACCCTGCGACAGACCGCGAAGAGCATCGTCGACGCGGAACTGTCGATGGCCATGGACCGCCGCGTCCGTGCGGAACTCGAAGTCTGGCTGGGCAAACAGGGGACGGAAAGCGGCAAACAGTCATCGGCGAGCGGCAAGGAGAACACCGCCGGGGACCCGGGCACCCCGGCGGAGCCCCCGACGAACGACGCGTCCTGACCGGCGGACGACGTGTCCTGACCGGTCGGCCGCGGCTGGCGGACGCGGCCGGCGGACGCGGCTGGGCGAGTCAGACCGGCCGAGTTGAGACCAGACGAGCCAGCACTGGGCGAGCCATGATCAGACAGGGCGCGGCCAGACGGGTCGCCGTCAGACAGGCCGCCGTCAGACAGGCCGCGGTCAGACAGGCCGAGATCCGAAAGATCATGGTCAGACAGGCCGTGACCAGACAGGCCGAGATCACACACGCCGTGATCACACAGGTCGTGATCAGGCGGCGGCACGGGCCCGTACGGTCAGCAGTCGTAGACGACCGTCACCGGCGCGTGGTCCGACCAGCGCAGGTCATACGAAGCTGCCCGCTCCACCACGCCGGACACGGCTCGCTCCGCCAGCCCGTGCGTCGCCACGTGGTAGTCGATGCGCCAACCACTGTCGTTATCAAAGGCTTTGCCCCGGTATGACCACCAGGAGTACGGCCCCTCCACGCCCGGGTGCAGCTGCCGCATCACATCCGCGTAGCCCGTCTCGTTGAAGACCCGGCCCAGCCAGTCCCGCTCCTCGGGCAGGAATCCGGCGCTCTTGCGGTTCGCCTTCCAGTTCTTCAGGTCGGCCTCCTGGTGCGCGATGTTCCAGTCGCCGCACACCAGCACCTCGCGCCCGTCGGCCGCCGCCCGCTCCCGCAGCTCCTTCAGATACGGCAGGAACTCGCCCATGAAGCGCTCCTTCTCCTCCTGCCGCGCCGTGCCCACCTCCCCCGAGGGCAGATACAGGCTCGCCACCGTCAGCCCCGGCAGGTCGGCCTCCACATAGCGGCCCGTCCCATCGAACTCGGACGACCCGAACCCGATCAGCGTCCGCTCCGGCTCCCGCCGCGTGTACAGCGACACCCCGGCCCGCCCCTTGGCCGCCGCCGGGGCGTGCAGCACGTGCCAGCCCTCCGGCTCGCGCACCTCGGCGGGCAGCTGGTCCGGCTCGGCCCGCACCTCCTGGAGGCACACCACGTCCGCGCTGGTCGCCGCCAGCCACGGCAGGAACCCCTTCTTGGCAGCGGCCCGCAAACCGTTCACATTCACCGTCGTCACCCTGAGCATCCCCGCACGATACCGATACCCGGACACCCCGCCGACCCACGAACAGCACACCCGTACGATTGCGAGAATGCAGATCCTGCCCGTGCCCTACGACCACCCCGACGCCACCAAGCTCAGTGACCTGGTGCAGCTGGAGTACGTCGCACGCTACGGCGAGCCCGACCTCACCACCATCGATCCGCGGCAGTTCGACCCGCCCCTGGGCCTCTACGTGCTCGCGTACGCCGACGACGGCAGCCCGGTCGCCAGCGGTGGATGGCGGGCACAGGACCACAGTGACGAGGGGCACAGCGACGGCGACGCCGAGCTGAAGCGGATGTTCGTGCTCCCCGCAGCACGCGGCCAGGGACTCGCCCGCCAGATCCTCGCCCTCCTCGAAGACAGCGCCCGCGCCGCCGGGCGGGTCCGCATGGTGCTGGAAACCGGCATCAAGCAGCAGGAAGCCATGGCGCTGTACGAGTCCAGTGGATACGAGCCCACGAAGAAGTTCGGCCTCTACCGGTTCCACGACGACAGCCGCTGCTACGCCAAGCCGCTCACATAACCCCTGCCCCTACCCCTTCCTTCTTCCCGCCTCTTCTCAACCTCCTTGCCGCGTCAAGGGAATCCGTACACTCGAAGATCGCCGCGCGAACGCCGTGGGCGGCTAGGGACAGAGGGAGAGTGCACGATGGCTCAAGAGGGTTACCCGGCCGACCGCATCAACACCCAAGAAGCCCATTCGGCGCGCGTGTACGACTACATCCTCGGCGGCAAGACGAACTATCTCGTCGACCAGGAGGCAGCCGAGACGATGTGCCAGGAGTGGCCCGCGCTCCCGGTCCACATGGAGGAGAACCGGTACTTCATGCACCGGGCCGCCCAGTACCTCGCCCGCGAGGAAGGCGTACGGCAGTTCCTCGACATCGGCACCGGCATTCCCACCGAGCCGAACCTCCATGAGGTCGTCCAGCGGACCGCCCCGGACTCCCGCGTCGTCTACGTCGACAACGACCCGATCGTGCTGACCCACGCCCAGGCCCTTCTCGTGAGCAGCCCGCAAGGGCGAACGGCCTATATCGACGCGGATATGCGCGACCCGGCCGCGATCCTCAGCTCCCCCCAAGTCCGCGATACGCTCGACCTCAGCCAGCCGGTGGGGCTGATGATCATTGGCATCGTGCATTTCCTCCTCGACGAGGACGACGCGATGGGTATCGTCCGACGACTGCTCGATCCGCTCCCGGCAGGCAGCTTCCTCGCCATGACCATCGGCACAGCCGACTTCGCCCCGCAGGAAGTCGGCCGCGTCGCCCGCGAGTACGCCAGGCGCGGCATGCCCATGCGCCTGCGCACCCGGCAGGAAGCCGAGGAGTTCTTCGCGGGCCTCAGCCTGGTGGAACCCGGTGTGACGCAGGTCCACCACTGGCGGCCTGAGGAAGACAAGAACATCGACGACCGGGACATCGCCATGTACGGCGGCGTCGCCAAGAAGACTTACTGACCGCGGATCAGTACGCGGCGGTGAACCTGGTCCGGTGGTGCTTGGGCCGCTCGGCTTCATCCAGCAGCGCCACGGCGAGGTCTTCCATGGAGATCGCCGAGTTGCCGTCGGCATCCACGAGCAGCTCATCGGTGCCCAGCCGGTAATTCCCGGTGCGCTCCCCCGGCTCCAGCAGCGCGGCCGGGCTCAGATACGCCCAGTCCACCCCGGTGGCCTCGGCACGGCAGGCCGCGAGCTGGTCGTCGCAGGCCAGAGCGATGGGCCGCCAGTCAGCGGGGAAATCCGGACCGTCGATCACGGTCGTACCGCCGCCCCCGGGCAAGGTCAGGCTGCCGGCGCCGCCGACCACCAACAGCCGCACGCCGGTCCGGGAGAGCCCGGCGAGCAGTGCCTCGGTGAGCGGGCCGAACTCTCTCTCGTGCCCGGGCGCCGGCCGGGTCGCGCTGATCACCACGTCCTGACCGGCGCTCAGCGCGGCCACGTCATCGGCGTCCGCGGCGTCGCCAACACGGGCATGGGCAGCGGCGGGCAGTCCGGGGAACCGCGCCGGATCTCGTACGACAGCGGTGACCTCATGGCCACGGGACAGCGCCTCGGCCACCACTCGGCTTCCCACATTTCCCGCTGCTCCGAACACGGTGATACGCATGTGTCTCTGCTTTCCTTTTTCGTTGTGAACGATGACGAAATCAGCTGCTAAGGCTGATCACTTGGTGCATTGTCAGCCGGCGGACGGCGGGCAGGCCACCCGCCGGTGAGGCTGACGACTGCGCCGCCTTCCGCGGTGAGGCGTGAGGTCTACGCCACCCGCTCGCGCTCCGGTATCGCCGGTGCCCCCAGTGTCCCCGGCACCTCCGCAGAGGTGGCCGGGCGCTTGATGACGCGCTGGCGCGGTCGCCCGCTCGGGCCGCTCCCGGGCTTGGTCTGCGCCGCTATGAGCGCGGCGAGGACGATGAGGCCGCCAAGGATTTGCGGGGCGCTGAGTTTCTGGTCGAGGGCGAGCCAGCCCAGGACGGTCGCGACCACGGGGCTGAGCAGCCCCAGGAAGGTGACGCTGGTGGCGGACAGGGCGCGGATTCCCCGGAACCAGAGGGCGTAGGCGAGGGCGGAACCGATGATCGCCAGGTAGCCGTAACCGGCCAGGTTCGCGCCGCTCAGCGTCGCGGGTGGCGCGCCTTCGACGAGGAGCGCGACCGGGAGCAGCAGCAGGCCGCCCGCGACGAGTTGCCAGCCGGTGGTCGCGAGAAGGGGGGCGGGTGACGTCCAGCGCTTGCTCAGGACGATCCCGGAAGCCATGACGATCGCGCCACCGACCGCCGCCACGACACCGAGCGTGTCCAGCCGCGCGTCGGAACGCAGGACGAGCAGGCTGACCCCGGCCACTCCGGCGGCCGCGGCGATCGTCGTGCGCGGCGTCAGCCGTTCGCCCAGCAGACCGGAGGCGAGGCCGGCGACCAGGAGGGGCTGCAACGCGCCGATGGTCGCGGCGACCCCACCGGGCAGCCGGTACGCGGCGATGAACAGCAGCGCGAAGAACCCCCCTATGTTCAGCGCGCCGAGCACCAGCGCGCGCCACCACCACTGCCCCTTCGGCAGGCGCCGGGTGATGAGGACGAGCAGGAGGCCCGCAGGAAGAGCACGTATCACGGCAGCCAATAACGGGCGGCCTGGTGGCAGTAGTTCGGTGGTGACGAAGTAGGTGGTGCCCCAGAGAGCAGGCGCCAGCGCGGTCGCCAGGACGAGCCAGACTCGATTGCTTAGCACTAAAGTAAAGTACCTCAGCGCTAAGTAATTGGCTAGAGTGGAGTCGTGGCAGATCAAGTTGACCGTGTGCTGGAGCAGTGGGGCGCGCAGCGCCCCGATATAGACGTCTCGCCGATGGCGGTAATAGGGCGCCTGTCGCGCCTCTCACGGCTGGTCGACGCCGAGCTGCGCCGGACGTTCAGCGCGCACGGCCTCGACCACGCGTCGTTCGACGTCCTCGCCACCCTGCGCCGCAGCGACCCGCCACACCGCCTGACCCCGACCGAGCTGATGCTCGCTTCCATGGTCACCTCGGGCGCCATCACCCAGCGCCTCGACCGCCTGGAGACCCGCGGCCTGGTGCACCGCGCGCCCAGCGCGTCAGACGGCCGAGGCGTCTACGTGGCCCTCACCGACGAGGGCCGCACCCTCATCGACGAAGCCCTGCCCGACCACATCGACACCGAGAACCGGCTGCTCGCCGCGCTCACACCCGCCGAGCGCGACACCCTCGCCGACACCCTGAAGGGCCTCCTGGAATCGCTGGGCGACAGAAGGCACTGACCTGCGGAGCCACGGCTGCCGCCCGACGCCCGGACATGCCCCGCTCCGCCACCACCGCCAGTCCCGACCTCCGGCGCCCGCCCCGGCCCAACCGCCCCCACCCGCCCCCGTTCGAACACCACTGGGGACAAACCGGGGACACTGTCGGGACACCGGCGGGGGCACCCCTCACCACACCCCTCACCACACCGTGTCGGACGCCGCCTCGAACAGACCGTCCCCAGACACGACAAAACCCCGTCCGATCAACCGATCGGACGGGGTTTCATCAGCCATTCCTGAGCGGACTCAAGAACAGTCATTGCGGTGGGTCGTTCACGAGTCGGGCTGACCAGTGCCGTCCGGGCGCGTTCAAGATCGCTTCCCAGTTCTTCGGTGATCGTTTCCCGGGCATTGTGTGACCTCGCCGGAGCGGCGCCCCGCGCTGCATCACAAGGTCCGATCGCCGCCAGACGGCACGAGGGGGCGCGCGTGACAATTCGCGGGTGCTCGACTTCGACACCTGCTACCGGGCGATGGCCAGCCGCGATGCGCGGTTCGACGGGGACTTCTACGTCGCCGTGACGACGACCGGCGTCTACTGCCGTCCCGTGTGCGGCTCACGCACTCCGAAGCCGGAGAACGTCTGCTTCTTCCGCGTCGCAGCGGCGGCCGAGACAGCCGGTTTCCGGGCATGCCGCCGCTGCCGTCCCGAGGTCGCGCCGTACTCACGCGAGTGGAACGTCCGCGGGGATCTGGTCGCTCGTGCGCTGCGGCTGATCGCGAGCGGGGCCGTCGACGACGTCGGTGTGGCGGGCGTGGCACGGCAGCTCGCGGTGAGTGAGCGGCACCTGCACCGGCAACTGGTCGCGGAGCTGGGGGTGGGGCCACTCGCCCTGGCCGTGAACCGCCGGAATCAGGTCGCGCGCCTGCTCATCGAGTCCAGCGCGCTGCCCCTGGTGGACGTGGCGTTCGCCGCCGGGTATTCCAGCGTCCGCCAGTTCAACGACGGGATGCGGGCCGCGTTCGGCTGCGCACCGAGGGAGCTGCGCACGGCGCGCGGGCCGCGGTCGGGCCACCGTTCCGGGCCGCTGGTGCTGCGGTTGCGCTACCGGCCGCCGCTTGCCGCCGCCGCGCTGCTGGAGTGGCTGCGAGTCAGGGCCGTCGCCGGAGTCGAGCAGGTGGAGCACACGCGTTATCGACGTACGCTGCGCCTCCCCCGGGGCACCGGGTCTGCCGAGCTGGACCTTCGTGTTCGCCCAGTGAGCCAGCAGGCGCATCGGCATCAGGTGACGCTGCGCCTGTGGCTGGAGGACCTGCGCGATGTCACGGCGGCGGTGCGACGCTGCCGCGACCTCCTCGACCTGGACGCCGATCCGGCAGCCATCGCGGACGTGCTGGGCGCGGAACCCTGGATCGGCCCGCTGGTTGAGGCCACGCCGGGCCTGCGGATACCGGGCTGTGCCGATGGATTCGAGTTGGCGGTCCGCATGGTCGCCGAGCAATACGCTCCGCTGGAGGATGCGCGGACGCTGTGCGAACGGCTGGCCGAGCTGCACGGCGAGGCCGTCGGCGTGCCAGAAGGAGGGCCGGTCCTGCTGTTTCCGTCGGCACCCGTGGTGGCGGAAGGCGTCCTCGACGTGCCCGGCCTCGGCAAGGAGCCGGCCGCGGCACTTCAGGCGCTGGCGCGCGCGGTCGCCGACGGGGATCTCTCGCTGGAACGGGACGCCGACCGGGAGAGGTCCAGAGCCAGGCTGCTGACCCTGCCCGGCGTCAGCTCGTGGACGGCGCAACGCATCGCAATGCACGCGTTGGGCGACCCGGATGCCTTCTGCCCCTACGACCCGGCCCTCGGCAGGGCGGCCCTGCGGCAGGCCGGCGACAGCCCAGAGCTTCCCCCCGGCCTGGAGGAACGTGCCCGCCGATGGCGGCCTTGGCGCTCGTACGCCGTGATGCACCTCCTCAGGTCCACCAACCACTGACCACTCCCGGTCCGCCGCGCGGTCCGGGCAGCCAACCCCATTCGAGAGGAACACTCCTCATGCACGCCGTAACTGTGCCGACCCCGCTGGGCCCCTTCAGCCTGGTGACCGTCGACGACGGGATACTCACCGCGGGCTTCACCCGGGAACCGGCGACCCTCCTGGAAGAGTTGCCGCCGCCCTGGCGAGAACGCCGGCTGAGCCGACGTGGCTGTGGCTCGCCCGAACTCTGCACGTCCGCGGTGACGGCATACTTCGACGGCACGGTGGAGGCCATCGACGCCCTTCCCGTCGTGCAGTTCGGCAGTGACTTCCGGCTGGCGGCGTGGCGGGAGATGCGTCGGATCAAGCCCGGTACGACACTCGGCTACCGGGAACTCGCAGGCCGCGCCGGCAGCCCGGGCGGCGCCCGGGCTGCCGGCGCGGCCTGCTCGTACAACCTGGTGCCCCTGGTGGTCCCCTGCCACCGCGTCCGCCGCTCGGACGGAAGCCTGGGCGGCTACTACTACGGGCTGGACGTCAAGCGGTGGCTGCTGGCGCACGAAAGCGGTGGGCGGGTCCTCTCTCTCCCCGCACCGGCCGCCACCTCCGGGAATGGACACGTTGCCCGATGACGACGTATGCGCGGGTTCTGCGGTCGGGCGGGGGCGGCTTCGGCCGCCTGTGGCTGGGCGCGACTGTGTCGCTGCTCGGGGACGGGATGACGTTTCTGGCCCTGTCGTGGCTGGTCATCGACCAGGGCGGCATCGGTCGGCTCGGTTTGCTGGGAGTGTGCTTCACCGCCCCTGTCGTTCTGGGAGGCCTGGCTGTGGGGCCGCTCCTCGACCTGCTGGACAAACGGACTCTGCTGATCTGCGACAGCCTGTTCCGCGCGGCTTGCGTGACCGCCGTGCCCTTGGCAGCCGCCGTCGGGGATATACCGACGGCGTTGCCGTTCATGGTGGCCGCTGTCTACGGCCTGCTCAAGATGGTGCCGCTGGCGGCTTTTCCCGCCGCGATCCCCCAACTCGTCGATGAGCCGGATCTGGACACGGCGAACGCCCTGGAGTCGTTCAGCTTCAGCGTGGCCACCGTCGTGGGCCCGGCCGCGGCCGGTGTCCTCGTAGGTGTGATCGGCGCGCCCAACGTGCTTCTCATCGATGCCGTCACCTATCTGGTCTTCGCGGGCGCGGTCGCGACCGTACGGCGCCCGCTGCCGCCGCTGCGCCGGGCCGCCGGCGTGGAGACACCGACCGGGCGGCGGTCGCTGAAGGCGGTGGCCCGAGACCGGGTGATCGTGGCCACCACAGCCGCCTTCATGCTGTTCAACATCGCCGAGGGAATGCTGCTGCTGGTCGTCGCGCCGTGGCTGGCGAAGAACGAACTGCCAGGCGGCGCTCCCTGGCTCGGGGTGCTGATCGGGGCGGTAGCCGCCGGGGAGTTGGGCGGAGCCGCCCTGGCGGGCAGCGGCCGGGTGGGGAGGGCGTCGGTGCGGCGGATCGGACTGTTCCAGTCGGGAGCGGCCCTTGCCATCCTGGCCGTGCTCGGGGCTCCCCAGCCCGTGGTCGTCGGGGCCGCGTTCTTCGCGGTGGGTCTTCTGAGCGCGCCGATGACCGTATGGGCACAGTCCCTGCGGATGCGCCGCATCCCGCCTGAGCTGCACGGCCGGTCCTTCGCCGCGCTGCGTACCCTGATGCAGGGCACCTCTCCACTGGGGGCAGCGGTCGCCGCCCCCCTGCTGGTGCACGGCGGACTCGGCGTGTCCGTAGTGTTCATGACCACCCTGGCGGGACTACCCGGGCTGTATCTGTTGCTGTCTTCCACAGACCGGACCCCCGCTCCCGAGCCGACACCCAAGAACACCGGAACCGGCGAAGTGCCCTCTTCCCCTGCCAGGAGTTGAGAACTCCATAGCCCAGCACGGAGCAGCCATCGGAAACGCGGAAACGACGAGATCCCGCCCGATCGGAATGATTCGGACGGGAGCTCGTCAACCGTTCACACTTGGACTCATGAACAGCGCTTGCGGTGGACCTGTGGGGATTTGAACCCCAGACCCCCTCGATGCGAACGAGGTGCGCTACCAGACTGCGCCACAGGCCCTTGCAACGAGTGAAACTCTAGCATCCCCGTCGGGGTGCTTGGAAATCCGTTCCCTCGCTGGTCAACGGAGTGGGCGGGGGCGGCGGGTGGTCACTCGTTGGCGGCGCGGGGGCGGTCGTCGTCGGCGTACTGGTCGAACAACGGGGTGCGCCCGCGTTCGCGGGACGGGCGGCGGCCCTGGGTGCCGGAGCGGGGGCGGGCGGTGGGTTCCGCCGGGTCGGCCGTCGCCGGAGGGGCGGCCGGGGGCGTCTGCCCGGCAGCTGGTTCGGCCGGGCTGGAGCGGGCCGAGCTCCAGGCGTCCGGGGCGCCGAGGTCGACGTTGCCGGAGGCGCGGGGGGCGACGGGGGCCGTGACGTAGGTGGGCAGCGGTACGGGGACGGGGTCCCAGCTCTCCCCCGCCGGGCCGCCGCGCTCGCGTTCGTGCTGGTCCACCCACTCCGCGTGGTCGGTCTGCTCGACCAGGGCACGGCGGTCGGCCGCGTGCGCCGTTCTCGCTTCGGCCGCCGGGGTGGGCACAGCGGGCTCGCCTCGCGGGTCAGGGGCTGCCGCGCGGGGCGTCCTCGCCGGGGCCTCCTGCCCGGCCGCGGTCGCGGGCCGTTCCAGGTCGCCGGGGGTCTCGGCGGGCCGGTCGGCCGAGGGCCGGGGGCGGTCAGCGGCCGGGCGGGCTGGCTGGCGGCGTTCGCGCAGGCGCTGAGCGGCGAGTTCCGCGCGGCGCTGGTCCATGGTGAAGGCGAAGCGGCGGCGTTCCTGGATGCGGAGGTAGACGATGTACGCGCTCAGCAGCACGGCGGGGCCCACCGGTGCCCAGAGGAAGGCGACACCGCCGACGGCGGCGATGACCGAACCCACGGTGAACGCGAGGAAGAGGAGCACCGTGGTGCGGCGGCGGCGCGCCAGCGCCTTCGCGCGCCGAGTGCGCTCACCGGCACGCTCTCCCCGCTCGGCGGCGATCCCGCCCTGTTCTCCGCCCGGCCCTCCGGCGGCGGCGGACGATGTCTCCGGGGTGCCGGGGCCCGCGGAGGCGGGCGGCAGGAGGGCTTCGCCCGCCGGAGCGAGGACGGTCGCGGGCTCGACGAAGGCACGGACGTCGACGACGTCGGTGACGTCGTCAGGGCCGACCGCGCCCCGTACTCGCGCGGCCGTGTCTTCCCGGAGATCCGGGTCATCCGCATCGTCGGCGGCGTCGTCGGCCAGGTCCCTGACGCCAAGCTCCTTGGCGTAACGGCGCTCCATCGCCGCCCGTCCGGACAGCAGCCGGATGGCGGTGCTGAACCGTTCCGTTGGACGGGCGTCGTTGAGCTCGTCCTGCCTGCGGAGCCACATTGGCACCAGATAGGCGGCCCAGGCCCCGACGATGACTGCGTAGATGAGGCCACTGCTGCTCACGGTCACACGGTAGAGGGACCGGAGCGGGCCGATCCGCCAATTGGCGCGGTGTGTCGCACGATCTTGCTGATATCTCGAACTTTTTTTGTGATTGGTGCGATGAACAGCCTGCAAATGTGTTCAATTTGTGTTCGATATCGAACACCTATTTTATATCTGTGATGCTCCGGGCTTCATCTGATGCCACCGGTTGAGCAGCCCGTTCGGGACCTCTTCGGCGGTGAGCGCGAAGACGAGGTGGTCGCGCCATGCCCCGTCGATGTGGAGGTAACTGGGCCGCAGGCCCTCCTCGCGGAATCCCAGCTTTTCCACCACCCGGCGGCTGGGGACGTTCTCCGGGCGGATGCACACCTCGACACGGTGCAACCCGACCGAGCGGAAGCAGTGGTCGACGGCGAGTGCGACGGCCGTCGGCATCACGCCACGCCCGGCGCACGCCTTGTCCACCCAGTAGCCGATATGGCCCGAGCACATCGAGCCCCAGGTGATGCCGGCGACCGTCAGCTGCCCGGCCAGCCGTCCCTGGTAGTCCACGACGAACGGCAGCATCCGCCCGGCGTGCGCCTCCGCGCGCAGGTGCCGCACCATCTGCCGGTACGTGGGCCGGTGCGCGACCGGTCCGCCCGGCGGGGGCGGCGGAATGGTCGCTTCCCATGGTCGCAGCCACTCCCGGTTCCGGCGGTTGACCTCGCGCCAGGCGCGCTGGTCGCGCATCCTTATGGGGCGGAGGGCCGTCTCACCGTCCGCCAACACCACGGGCCAGCAGGCGTTCAGTGCCCGCTCCCCGCAGCACCCTCGGGTCTGGGGTGGTCGCCACCGCGCACCTGGTCCACCGCGTGGATCAGCAGCCTGCCGAGCACGGTGAGGCCGTCGCGGACGCCGCCTGACGAGCCGGGCAGGTTGACGATCAACGTGCTGCCCGCGACTCCCGCGAGCCCCCGGGAGAGCGCCGCCGTCGGCACCTTCGCCAGTCCCTCGGCACGGATCGCCTCGGGGATGCCGGGGATCTCGTAGTCCAGGACACGCCGGGTCATCTCGGGCGTCAGGTCGCTGGGCGAGATCCCGGTGCCGCCGGTGCTGACGACCACGTCGTACGAGGCGGCCACCGCCTCCCGCAGGACGGCGGCCACCGGCTCGCCGTCGGGGACCACGCGCGGGCCGTCGACCAGGAAACCCATCGCGGCCAGGCCCTCGGCCAGCAGCGGTCCGCCCTTGTCGGCGTAGACCCCGGCGGCGGCACGGTTGGACGCGGTCACGACCAGCGCCCGGTAGCGGCCCCTGGCCGCGGGCAGACCCGTCCGGCCTGAGGCCGAGGCAGGCGCCGGGATTCCGGGCACCGGCGCACCCCCCGGCGCGGACGTCCCGCTGCGCGCGCCCGGCGCGCTGGGTGTGCTGTGCGGGTGCGGCGCACTGCGGGCAGCGGCCGACGGGTCTGTCGTCATGAGGTGCGGCTCCAGTCGCCGGACTTCCCGCCGGCCTTCTCCTCGACCCGTACGTCCGTGATGACCGCGCCCTTGTCGACGGCCTTGACCATGTCGATGACGGTGAGCGCGGCGACGGTGACGGCCGTCAGGGCCTCCATCTCCACCCCCGTACGGTCGGTCGTCTTCACGGTGGCCCGGATCTCCACCGCGTCGTCAGCGACCGAGAGGTCCACCCGCACCCCGGACACGGCCAGCGGATGGCACAGCGGGATCAGGTCGGGGGTGCGTTTGGCGCCCATGATGCCCGCGATTCTGGCGGTGGCGAGGGCGTCGCCCTTGGGCACTCCCTCGCCGCGCAGCAGTTCCACGACGCGCGGCGACACGAGCACGCGGCCGCTGGCGCTGGCGCTGCGCGCGGTGACGTCCTTCCCCGAGACGTCGACCATGCGCGCCGCGCCCGCTTCGTCGAGATGAGTGAGGTGATCCTGGGCGCTGCTCATGGTTCTCCCGGTCGGTCCTAAGGCAGACACCGTACCGGGCACGGCCGTGGATCAGCGCGGCAACCGCCCCCACCCGGCCACGGCGCGCCCGCCCGGGCGGTGCCGGTCGCCTCCGGCGGGCGGCGTCGTTCGCCTCCGGGGGCCGGTGAAGCGGGCTGCCGCGAGCGCTCCCGCAGCACGCGCGGACAGGACGGACGGGGCCGGGGAGCCGGAAGGCCGGGGGTCCGGGGGTCCGGGGGCCTCAGTCCAGGAGGACGACGTCCACCGTGTCGCCCGGGTCGTAGGCCGTCGTGTCCTCGGGGACCACGATCAGGGCGTTGGCGAAGGCGAGGGCCTTCACCAGGTGGGAACCGGCGCCGCCGACGGGGGTGACCGACCCGGCCTCGGCGTCGTACCGGCCGCGCAGGAACTGGCGGCGGCCCTGCGGCGACGAGGCCACGCCCTCCGGGCACACCGCGCTGACGACCGTACGGTACACAGGCTCCACGCCCATCAGGGTGCGGATCGCGGGTCGGACGAACAGCTCGAAGGACACGTACGCGCTGACCGGGTTGCCGGGGAGGGCGAGCAGCGGCGTGCGCTCGCGGCCGCCGTCGCTGTCGCCGACGAAGCCGAAGCCCTGCGGCTTGCCCGGCTGCATGGCGAGCTTGCGGAACTCGACGCCGTCGCTGTCCTGGCTCAGGTCCGTGAGCGCCTCCTTGACCACGTCGTACGCGCCGACGCTGACGCCGCCGCTGGTGACGACGAGGTCGGCGCGGATGAGCTGGTCCTCGATGGTGGCGCGCAGCGTCGCGGCGTCGTCGCTCACGGCGCCGACCCGGTAGGCGATGGCTCCGGCGTCGCGGGCGGCGGCGGTCAGCGCGAAGCTGTTGGAGTCGTGGATGCGACCGGGGCCCAATGGCTCACCTGGCTGGACCAGTTCGCTGCCGGTGGACATGATGACGACGCGCGGGCGCGGGCGCACCGGCACCGTGGCCCGGCCGATCGCCGCGAGCAGGCTGATCTGCGGGGCGCCGAGGACCGTCCCAGCCTTCAGGGCCAGTTCACCGGCGCTGACATCGCTGCCCTTGTCCCGGACATGCTGCCGCTTCTCGGCGGGCCGGTACACACGGACGTGGCCGCCGGCTGCCTCGGGCGCCGCGCTGTGCGCCCGCATGCCCGCGACGGGGCCGCCGCCCGTGCCGCCGTCCGTCCACTCGACGGGGACGACGGCCTCGGCACCGGGCGGCAACGGGGCACCCGTCATGATGCGGGCGGCCTCGCCGGGGCTGACTCTGGGCAGTTCACCGCTGCCCGCGGCGATGTCGCCTATGACCGTGAGGACCGCCGGGAACTCCTCGCTCGCGCCCGCCACATCGGCGATCCGCACCGCGTAACCGTCCATGGAGCTGTTGTCGAAGGGCGGCAGGGCGACGGGGACGGTGACGTCCTCCACCAAAACGCACCCCTGCGCGTCGAGGAGTTGCAGCTCGATGGGGTCCAGCGGGCGGATTCGGCCCAGGACGTCGGCGAGATGCTCGGACACCAGCCAGGTGCGTGTCGGGCCGGCGGCCGGGTCGGCGGTGCTGCTCAAAGTGCTACATCTCCTCGGTGACGTAACGGCGAAGCCAGGAACGGAAGTCCGGACCCAGATCTTCACGTTCGCACGCGAGTCTGACAATGGCACGCAGGTAGTCGCCCCGGTCGCCGGTGTCGTAGCGGCGGCCCTGGAAGACGACGCCGTGCACGGGCCCGCCCACCGTCTCGTCGGCGGCCAGCGTCTGGAGGGCGTCGGTGAGCTGGATCTCGCCGCCGCGGCCCGGCTCGGTCTCGCGCAGCACGTCGAAGACGGCGGGGTCGAGGACGTAGCGGCCGATGATGGCGTAGTTGCTGGGGGCGTCGGCCGTGTCGGGCTTCTCGACCAGGTCGGTGACGCGGACGATGTCCTCGTCGGCGGTGCCCTTGACGGCGGCGCAGCCGTAGAGGTGGATCTGCGCGGGGTCGACCTCCATCAGGGCGATGACACTGCCGTTGTACCGCTCCTGCGTTTCGATCATGCGGGCGAGGAGGGGGTCTCTGGGGTCGATCAGGTCGTCGCCGAGGAGGACGGCGAAGGGCTGGTCGCCGACGTGCGGCGCGGCGCACAGTACGGCGTGGCCGAGGCCCCTGGGGTCGCCCTGGCGGACGTAGTGCATGGTCGCGAGGTCGCTGGACTCCTGTACGCGGGCGAGCCGCGACTCGTCCTTCTTACGCCGCAGGGCCTCTTCCAGCTCGTAGTTGCGGTCGAAGTGGTCTTCCAGGGGGCGCTTGTTGCGGCCGGTGACCATGAGGACATCGGAGAGGCCCGCGTCGACCGCCTCTTCGACCACGTACTGAATCGCGGGCTTGTCGACGACCGGCAGCATCTCCTTGGGGGTGGCCTTGGTGGCCGGGAGGAAGCGCGTTCCAAGCCCGGCGGCAGGAATGACAGCCTTGCTGATCCGAGTGCGCGATGGAGTCATGTTCAGCACCCTATCCGCTGCCTTTGTGCAGAAGATGATGGTCCGCCGAATATGACCTGGGACGTCACAACAGCAGCACAAAACGAGGGGTTTGTACGTGCCATGATCAACGCCGACGGTACTAAGCGGGCATTGCGGCGAGGTCTCCTGGCGGTTAGGGCTGGGTTGACTCCGGATGACATCGCCGCGACGGAGGCGGCGCTCGCGCGCCGGGCACTGGAACTGCCGGAGCTGAGAGGGGCGGGCACGGTCGCCGCGTATGTCTCCGTGGGCAGCGAGCCGGGCACGCGCGCGCTGCTGGACGCGCTGCGCGCGCGGGGCGTACGGGTGCTGCTTCCGGTGCTGCTGCCCGACAACGATCTCGACTGGGGCGTGTACGAGGGTCCGGAGCATCTCGCGCGTGTCGCGCACTCCGGGAAGTTCAGCCTGCTGGAGCCGGACGGACCGCGGCTCGGTCCGCAGGCGGTGACGTCGGTCGACGCCGTGCTGCTGCCGGGCCTGGCGGTGGACAGCCGCGGGGTGCGGCTGGGCAGGGGCGGCGGCTCGTACGACCGGGTCCTGGCCCGGCTGGAGATCGCCGGGGCGAGCCCGGCGCTGGTGGTGCTGCTCTACGCGAACGAGGTGGTGGAGCGCGTACCGAAGGACCCGCATGACCATCCGGTGCATGCGGTGGTGACGGCGGAGGGCGTGCGGCGGTTCCGCTGACGCGCGGGCGCATGGTCCGCTGGCATGCCGGAGCGGACGCGGGCGCGAGGCGCGCATAAGCGCCGACGCGAGCGCGGGGCGCATCGGGCTGGGTCCAAGGCCCCGGACTCGGCGCTCCCCGCGCCGCGCCACCCGGCAGGGCAGCCTCTCCAGATCGCCAAGCTGCCAGGTCGCCAAGCTGCCTCCCGGCGTCGGCGGGGGACGGCTCAGCGGCGCGACGGGCAGGGGAGCGGGCCCGAGCCCGCAAGGCTCAGACCCGCTCCCCGGCGCTGTGAGCGCCACGGGCGCTACGGCGTCAGCGCCAGCTCGTCATCCGTCGCCTCGTCGACCGCCTTCTCGCTGAACGGCCAGTCGAGCAGTTCGCCCTTGACCCATTTCTCGGTCTGATCGTCGTAGTGCTCGTGGTACGCGTGTCCCGAAGCGCCGGTCAGGTTGATCCAGCGCGACTTGTCGAGGTCGTCGAGGTTGACGATCATCCGCATCGACGGGACCCACACGACCTCGTAGCCGCCCGCCGCGTTCCAGCCGGTGGCGTTGACCGCCCCCTCGCCGCCGCTGAGGTTCCACGGGCCACGGTTGAGCAGCCACTGGATGAAGCCGGGGCCCTTGGTGCCCAGCGTCTGGTTCTTCAGCGTCAGCTGGTGCAGACGGCCCCAGCTCCAGGTGTCGATGTCCTTGCCGAGCTTGGACGTCAGCTCGTAGCGCGCGTCCTTCATGGCGCGCGCGAGCAGCTCATCGCGGTTCTTGACGCCACGGTTGGCCTGCGTGCCGGCGGTGTGCCACCACTCGTTGTCCGGGTCGTCCAGGATCTTCCGTACGACCTCGAACCAGCGGTCGCCACCGTCCGGCTGAGCGGCGTCCTTGGCGCGCTCGCCGCATTCGGTCACGTAGTCACTGTCGTCGTCGAGGTCCTCGACGGGACCGGTGTCGTCGGCGGGCCGGACCCGCAGGCACTGGCCCTTGACCCGGAGCTCCTTGGGCAGCTTGTTGCCGAAGGCGAGCTTGAGGGTGTTGCGCCAGACGGCGTTGAAGTACGCGGCGGCGGCCGAGTCGGCGTCCTGGGTGTAGTCCCAGCCCTCAAGGAGCTTCTGCGCCTCGCGGACGTAGTCGTTCTTGATGTTGATCTTGAGCAGGTACGGCGTCAGCAGTTCGGCGATCTCGCTGCTGTTGTCCATCTGCATGGACTGCATGTCATCGGTCGAGATCTTGCCGCCGTCCTTGGTCTTCGACTCGATGAGGTCGGTGATGCGCTGGCTGCGCGCCCCGTAGCCCCAGTCGTCGGTGAGCAGGTACGGGTACTTCTCGCGGTCGACGACGGCCTGGTTGGCGGTGACGATGTAGCCGCGCTTGGGGTTGTACTCGTACGGCAGGGCCTTCTGCGGGATGTAGCCGGTCCACCGGTACGAGGAGTCCCAGCCGGGCGCCGGGTAGCGGCCATCGGCGGGTTTGCCGCTCTTGCCCTTGCCCCGGATCGGGATCTGGCCCGGCGCCTGGTAGCCGATGTTGCCCTTGGTGTCCGCGTAGATGAGGTTCTGCGAGGGCACGGCGAAGTCGGCGGCGGCCGCCCGGAACTCGGTGAAGTCACTCGCTCTGTTGATCTTGAACAGCGACTCCATCGTCTTGCCCGGGTTCAGCGCGGTCCAGCGCAGCGAGACCGCGTAACCGTCACCCCGGTCCGGGGCGGAGTCGCCCACCGGCGCCTTCTCGCCCACCTTCTCCAGCTCGTCGTCGCGGTCGGAGACGATCGGCCCGTTCTCGGTGGCGCGGACCGTGATGTGGCGGCTCTTGCCGCCCGCGACCTTGATGGTCTCCTTGCGCGTCTTGAACTTCCGCTGGTTGCCGTCGTACAGGTAGCCCTCGGCGTTGACCTTCTCCAGATACAGGTCGGAGACGTCGGCGCCGAGGTTCGTCAGACCCCAGGAGATGTCCTGGTTGTGGCCGATGACCACGCCAGGCATCCCGGAGAAGGTGTAACCGGCGACGTCGAACGGGCACTCGGCGCTGACCTGGTTGCAGTGCAGGCCCATCTGGTACCAGAGCGAGGGCAGCTGCGGCGCGAGGTGCGGGTCGTTGGCGAGCAGCGGCTTGCCGGTGGTGGTGTGCTCACCGGCGACGACCCACGAGTTGGAGCCGATGCCGTTGCCGCTGGGGCCGAGCAGCGCCGGGATGTCATCGAGTGTTTTCGACAGCGCGGACAGGTTGGTCTGCAACCCCTGCCCGACGCCGGGCCCGCCGCCGGGCGTCGACGAGGCGCCCTGCGGCTGCCCGTCCGGCTTGAACTCCTTGGTGAGGGTATCCACCGCGCCGCGGTCGACGATCGGCCGGTTCCTGTCGTACGGATACGTCGGGTACAGGTCCTCGATCTGCTTCGCGTTCAGCCGGCTGGAGGCCAGCGACCGGTCGATCTCGTCCTCCATGTTGCCGCGCAGGTCCCAGGCCATGGCCTTGAGCCAGGCGACCGAGTCGACGGGCGTCCACTTCTCCGGCTTGTAGTCGTTCTTGAAGTTCAGCGCCGCGTACTCGACGGAGAGCGAGGCGCCCTCGTGGTCGTCGAGGTAGGAGTTGACGCCTTCCGAGTACGCCTGGAGGTACTTCTTGGTGCTGGGCGACAGCTTGGTGTCGTACTCGCGCTGCGCGACCTCGCGCCAGCCGAGCGTGCGCAGGAACGCGTCCGTCTCCACCTCGCTGGACCCGAACATCTCCGACAGCCGCCCCGACGTCAGATGCCGCCGGACGTCCATCTCCCAGAACCGGTCCTGCGCCTGGACGAAGCCCTGGGCGCGGAAGAGGTCTTCCGATGTGTCCGCGTAGATCTGCGGGATGCCGTTGCCGTCCCTCTTGACCTGGACCGGCTTCGACATGCCCTTGATCTGGATCGAACCGGTGGTCTCCGGGAAGGAGGCACGCACGGTGCTGATGCTCCAGTACGCGCCATAGCCGACGCCCCCCACGAGCAGCAGCACGAGTGTGAGGACGATCAGACGGACGCGCCGCCCCTTCTTCTTCTTTCGGGAAGGGGCGTTCGAAGCATCACTGTTGCCGCTCTGTGTCCCCGTAGAGGGCTGGCGGTCGGGCGACGGGCGGGAGGGCATCGCTGTCCTTCAAGGGGCAGGGTGGACCTGGAGTGCTGGAGCAACCGTATCCGGAGCCCTGACGGCTTCCCTACGCGGAGTCAGGGCCAGGGGAGAAGCCGGGCGGGCGGGACGACGGCGAGCGGGTGACTCGGGCGAGCTGTGTCGATCATCGCGTCAAGGACCGGTAAAATGTTAGGTAAGGCAATGAACTTCCGGTCGGCCGAGGGAAACGTTCTGGCCGAAAGCCTCGCGAAAGGGTCGGCCCCTGACTGTCCACCGCCTCAATGAACTCCTGCTGGTCTGCGCACTCGTCCTGCTGATCGCCGTGGTCGCAGTACGGCTCTCCTCCCGCAGCGGGCTGCCAAGCCTGCTCGTCTACCTCGGAATCGGCGTGGCGATAGGCCAGGACGGCCTGTTCGGCGTCGTCTTCGACGACGCCGAACTGACCCAGGTCATCGGCTACGCGGCGCTCGTGGTCATCCTGGCCGAAGGCGGCCTCGGCACCAAGTGGCGGGAGATCAAACCCGCCCTGCCGCTCGCCGCCACGCTGTCCACCGTGGGCGTCGCGGTGAGCGTGGGGGTCACCGCGACCGCCGCCCACTACCTCGTGGGTCTCGACTGGAAACAGGCGCTGATCATAGGGGCCGTGGTGTCGTCCACCGACGCCGCCGCCGTCTTCTCCGTGCTGCGCAGGGTCCCGCTCCCGACGAAGCTGACCGGCACGCTGGAGGCCGAGTCCGGCTTCAACGACGCCCCCGTCGTCATTCTCGTCGTCGCCTTCTCCGCGACCGGGCCGATCGAACACTGGTATGTGCTCCTGGGCGAGATCGCCATGGAACTGGCCATCGGCGCGGCGATCGGTCTCGCTATCGGCTGGCTCGGCGCGTACGCACTGCGGCATGTGGCGCTGCCCGCCTCCGGCCTGTACCCGATCGCGGTCCTGGCCATCGCCGTCGTCGCCTACGCGGGCGGCGCGCTGGCGCACGGCTCCGGCTTCCTCGCTGTGTACCTCGCCTCGCTGGTGATGGGCAACGCGAGGCTGCCGCACTGGCCGGCGACCCGAGGGTTCGCCGAGGGGCTCGGCTGGATCGCCCAGATCGGCATGTTCGTCCTGCTCGGCCTGCTGGTGACACCGCACGAGCTCGGCGACGACGTGCTGCCCGCGCTGCTGGTCGGCCTGGTGCTGACGGTGGTGGCGCGGCCGGTCTCGGTCCTGGTGAGCACTGCCGCGTTCCGTACGCCCTGGCAGGAGAAGGCGCTGCTGTCCTGGGCCGGGCTGCGGGGCGCGGTGCCCATCGTGCTCGCCACCATTCCCATGGTCGCCGAGGTGCCGGAGAGCCAGCGGGTCTTCAACATCGTCTTCGTGCTGGTGATGGTCTACACCCTCATCCAGGGCCCGACCCTGCCCTGGCTCGCCAGGCGGCTGCGGCTCGGCGACTCGGAGCTGGCCGCCGACCTCGGCGTCGAGTCGGCACCCCTGGAGCGGCTGCGCGGACATCTGCTGTCCATGGCGATCCCCGAGGACTCCCGCATGCACGGGGTAGAGGTCGCCGAGCTCCGGATGCCCGCCGGGGCCGCGGTCACCCTCGTCGTACGGGACGGCAAGAGCTTCGCCCCGCTGCCGACGACCGTGCTGCGGCACGGCGACGAACTGCTCGTCGTGGCCACCGACCCGGTGCGCGACGCGGCGGAACGACGGCTGCGGGCCGTCAGCCACGGCGGCAAGCTGGCCGACTGGCTGGGCACCGGAGGCGACGGCATGAACGACGGTGACAGGCCCCAGCCGCGCCCGGGGACCTGGCCGTGGCCATGGCTCCGCGCGCAGGCTCGCATCCATGGCGGCGGACAGCGCGAGCAAGGGGGGGAACTGGGGCGAGCAGAGGAGCGGGAGGAAGCGCGGGAGCGCGAACGGCAGCGGCAGCGACAGCTCCAGCGGCAGCGGCGACGGCAGCAGGAGGAGGCGGCGGCGGGCCGGGGCCACGGTGGCGACCAGGCGCGTGACCGGGCGCGCGACCGGTCACGAGGCCGTGAGCAGGGCGGCGACGGCGGCCGCGCTCGGCGCGGCAGCGGCGGCAAGGGCGGTCGGCGCGACGGCCGAGATGGCCGACGTGACGGTCGAGGCGGTGAGGACGGCAGCCATGGCCATAGCCGTGGGGATGACGGCCACGGGCACAACCGTGGTGAAGAGAGCCACGGCGGGCGTACGCGTGGTGACGAGGGCCACGGCGGCCACTGCGGTGGCGACGGTCACGAACGTAACGAAGCGGGCTCATCAGCCGGTAGCATGAACGCAAAGAGGCAATAACCGACCAACTCTGCCTGACGCAGAGCTGGCGCGACCGCAAGGCGGCCTGCCCGGCATCTACCACGGTCATGCGCGAGAGGACAGCTCTCGGCGCCCCGTGGTGATCCCAAGAGGCGCTACCAGGCGGCAGAAAGGCCCGGCCGTGGCATCCACGGTCACTCCCGACCCGGCCGACGGGACTCGTTCGGAACACCCGACTGACGCGCCGACGCGTGCGGATCAGTCGCGCTCCAACCAGTCATCCCCCGGCCAGCAGCACAGTTCCGACCAGCCGGACACTGGCGCATCGCGCTCCGAGCAGGCAGCTGAATTGTCTGCGTCATCTGAAGCGTCCGCACCGTCGCGTTCCGTTAGAGGCCGCAAGGCCGATCGCGCCGACCGCCGCCCCTCCGAGAAGGCCGGATACGGGCAGCTGCTGCGCACGCCGGGCGCGTGGACCTTCGTCCTCCCCGGCTTCGCGGCCCGGCAGCCCTTCGCCATGCTCACCATCGGCATCGTTCTGCTCGTCCAGCACACCAACGGCTCCTTCGGCCTCGCCGGAGCCGTATCGGCTACGGCCGGTGTGTCGATGGCACTGTTCGCGCCGCAGAGCGGCAAGCTCGCCGACCGTTTCGGGCAAGGCGCCGTGCTCCTCCCCGGAGTGCTGGTGCACTCCGCGTCCGTCGTGCTGCTGACGGCGCTGGCACTGCTGGACGCGCCGCTGTGGACGCTGTTCGTGGCCGCCGTACCGGCAGGCGCCTCGGTGCCGCAGGTCGGCCCCATGGTGCGCGCACGCTGGGCTGCCATGCTCGGCGGGAACGGCAGCCGTGACGGCAAGAGCCACGGCGGAGGCGGTACGCGGAACTCGCCGCTGCTGACGACAGCGGCGGCCTTCGAGTCGGTGACGGACGAGTTCACCTTCGTGATCGGCCCGGTGCTGGCCACCGCGCTGTGCACCGGCGTACACCCGGCCGCCGGACTGATCGCCGAGGCCACCCTGACGCTGACCGGCGGACTGCTGTTCGCCGCGCAGCGCCATACCCAGCCCGTGCCCAGCCGCAGCCGCAGCCGCAGCCGCACCGGCGAGGGTGCCGCGGCCGGGACCGGCGACGACCGCGCCACCTCGGCGCTGTCCGTGCCGGGCGTACGGGTGCTGGCCGTCGTCTTCCTCGGCATCGGCACCGTCTTCGGTGGCATGCAGGTCTCGCTGACCGCCTTCACGGAGGAGATCGGGCAGCCCGGCATCAATGGCGTCCTCTACGGGATCTTCGCCGCGGGCAACATGCTGGCGGGCGTCGCCTGCGGCGCGATGACGTGGCGCCGCAGCCCGCAGCAGCGGCTGCTGATCGCGTACCCGCTGCTGACGCTGGCGACCTCCGCCCTGTGGGCGGTGAACGCCGTACCGCTGCTGGGCGCGCTGGGCCTGCTGGTCGGCCTGTGCATCGCACCCGCGCTGATCACCGGTTACACGCTCGTGGAGTCGCTGGTCCCGGCGACCGCGCGCACCGAGGCGTTCACCTGGCTGACGGGCGCGGTGGCGCTCGGCCAGGCGGGGGCGGCGACGGCGGCCGGGCAACTGGCGGACCGCTTCGGCGCGAGTGCCGGGTTCGTCGTGCCGCTGGCCGGAACGGGGCTCGCGGTCGTGACCCTGGTCGCGCTGCGCGGCCTGCTGGCGACCCGTTCCGAGGGGCGGATCGTGAGCGGAGCCGCACGTGGGGTCGGTCACCGCGAGCCCGTTGCGGTGGACTGACGCGGCGGAATACTGCACTATGGAGCGTCGTTAGCACTCATTGAGTGAGAGTGCCAGGAGGATCACGTGCCGACCTATCAATACCAGTGCACCGAGTGCGGAGAAGGCCTCGAAGCGGTGCAGAAGTTCACCGATGACGCGCTCACCGTGTGCCCGGGCTGCGACGGACGCCTGCGCAAGGTGTTCTCGGCGGTCGGCGTCGTCTTCAAGGGCTCCGGCTTCTACCGGACCGACAGCCGGAGCGCCTCGTCGAGCAGCACGAGCGGCTCCGCGAAGCCGTCCTCGAAGAACGGCTCTGATTCGAGCTCTGACTCCTCCTCGTCGTCGGGCGCCTCCACGTCGTCGTCCTCGTCCTCCTCGGGCGACAAGGGCTCGTCGTCGGGTTCGTCGAGTGGCAGCACCTCCCCGGCGTCAAGCGGTTCTACGGCCGCTTGATCCCGGCCGGCGCGCTCGCCCCTCGGCCGGGCCCGCGTCTGACTGTGCCTGTCGTCGTTGCGATGCCTGTCGTCCTTGCGATGCTGCGACGACGTGACGACGCACTGGTGCGTCGTCGCCAAGCCTTGATCATCCGAAGTCCCCGTTGCCTCTCTTGTATGAGGTGGCGGGGGCTTCGTCGTACGCGCTCGCGACGCACGGCACCATCGCCGCCTTGCCGCGCGGACATGCGCGCTCTCGCGCATACGGGACTCTCGTGCGTACGGGGTTCTCGTGCGGACGGGGTTCTCGTCCGTACGGGGTTCGGAGGCGCGGTGCCCCTCTGGCGCGGCGTTCTTCCGGCTGCGGCGTTGTTCCGGTGACGGCGTTGTTCCGGTGACGGCGTTGTTCCGGTGACGGCGTTGTTCCGGTGACGGCGCACCTCCCGTTACGGCGCTCCTCCCGTTACGGCGGTGTCGGGCGCCGGGTCACTGAAGGGCGCTGGTTGGGCGCCAATAGGGTGACCGCATGGCTGAGACGCGCAATGCAGCATCATCGGGAACCGCCCCTCAAGCTGACATAGGGGTCATTGGCGGATCGGGGTTCTAC
Source organism: Streptomyces sp. A01 (assembly GCF_059026195.1). NCBI lineage: Bacteria > Bacillati > Actinomycetota > Actinomycetes > Kitasatosporales > Streptomycetaceae > Streptomyces > Streptomyces sp. A01. The sequence continues at coordinate 223,590 of NZ_JBWLKN010000012.1, forward strand.
TCCTTCCTGGACGACGTGACCGAAGTCACCGTGGACACCCCCTACGGGGCGCCGAGCGATTCCGTGTTCCTCGGCGAGGTAGCCGGACGGCGAGTCGCCTTCCTCCCCCGGCACGGCCGCAAGCACCACTTGCCCCCGCACCGCATCAACTACCGCGCCAACCTGTGGGCCCTGCGCTCCGTCGGCGTGCGGCAGGTGCTCGGCCCGTGCGCGGTCGGCGGGCTGCGGCCTGAATACGGTCCGGGCACACTCCTCGTACCTGACCAGATCGTGGATCGTACGAAGTCGCGCCAGCAGACGTACTTCGACGGCGAGCCGCTGCCTGGCGGCGGGCCCGTGCCGAATGTGGTGCACCTGACCTTCGCCGACCCGTACTGTCCGGTCGGCCGCAAGGCAGCGCTCAAGGCGGCGCGCGGCCGCGACTGGGAGCCGGTGGACGGCGGCACGCTGGTGGTCGTCGAGGGGCCGCGCTTCTCGACCCGCGCGGAGTCGCGCTGGCACGCGGCGCAGGGGTGGTCGGTGGTGGGCATGACCGGCCACCCGGAGGCGGCGCTCGCCCGCGAGCTGGAGCTTTGCTATACGTCATTGACGCTGGTCACCGACCTGGACGCGGGGACGGAGGCGGGTGAAGGCGTCTCGCACCAGGAGGTCATGCGGGTCTTCGGGGAGAACGTGGGACGACTGCGCGAGGTGCTGTTCGACGCCGTGGCCGCGCTTCCGGAGACCGATGCCAGGGGCTGCCAGTGCTCCCAGGTCCACGAGGGCTGGGACCTGGGCATCGAACTGCCGTAGGCGGTCGCCGTAACCGGCCGCCGTAGCCGACCGCACGGAACTGGCGCCTCCGGGTCTCCTGCATGAGAGGCAGGAGACCCGGAGGCGTGTTCCGGGGAACGGGGCCGGGGCGGGGGCGGGGCGGGGACCTGAGACTCGGTGGCCGGGGTTTGGGAAGTGGGGCGGGCACTGGGAGCGGGGCTGAGAGTGCGGGCTGGGGCCGGTTGGCGATACACGGCCGGGTGACGGAGTTATCCACAACCGGGCAGTAATACACAGGCCGGAGCAGGATCTGGCGCTGGCGCGCACCGTGGGGTCTGCAAGTCCAAGAGCCCAGCACGCTCCGCACGTCAGGCGGTGACCGTCATGTCCGCGTACGTTCCCCCAGACCCCCTCCATGTCGCGCCCGGTCCAGCTCGCGACGCACTTGATCCGCCTGCCCAGCCAGGACCTCCCCGGTCGGCTCCGCCGCCGCGCGGGGTCCCGTCGTTCGACCCGGTGCGCGCGGGCGGCAGGAGACAGCACCGACTACGACGGCTGATGCGGAAACGACGGCGAGCCGCAGCTGCCGGATGCGCTGTGGCGGCGGCATTGCTGATCTTCTTCGTCCCGCATGACGACGCCACCGAGGCGGCCAGGACGGGCCCACCGCCCGCGCCAGATCGGCAACCGCCAGACGGCGACGGCCTGGTTTCGGCGCCCGTACGGATCGGTGACGCGGCGGTCGTACGGCTGCTTCGCCGAGGGGACCGCGTAGACGTGTTAGCCGCTTCCGAGAGGGGCTTCTCCGACTACAGCTTCACCAGCGGCGACCTCCGCGACGACGTGGGTGAACGCCCTGGGAAGGCGTCGGAGGAAGATCCCGGGAAGGAATCCGGGCAGGAATCCGGGAAAGGTTCCGGCGAAGGACCCAGCGGTACTCCCGGCGAAGAGACCAACGAGGGAACCGCGGAAGGCACCGCTGAAGGGGCTCAGGTCGGGCGGCGGCCGGGAGACGGTCCGAGCAGCGAAGCGATGAGCCCTGGCATGGGGCGGAACATGGGAGGTGCCCCCCAGCGGGGCGGCGTGCGGACCAGCGCCCCGGGTGACGCGTATGGCGCGCACGTGGTGGCACGCGCCGCCCGAGTGGCCCAGGTGCCGAAGCAAGGCCAGACTGCTGCGCACGACGGGGCTCTGATCGTCTTGTCAGTACCGCGAGAGACCGCGATGAAGCTCGTCAGCGCGGGAGTCACGGCACGGCTGGCGGTGGTCCTGCGATGAACCGCACTGCCGCCATGTCGACCGCCCCGCCAACGCCGTGGCGGGAGGTGACGGATTGGACAGCGCCGCCCTGCCCTGCCGTAGGTTGCGGAATCCGGGAATCCGATCTCAGGAAGAGGCAGTTCGGTGAGCAGCAGCACGGCGAGCGGGGAGAAGCAGAGCGTCCTGGAGGGCTTCAGGGCCTTCCTGATGCGCGGCAACGTCATCGACCTGGCAGTGGCCGTCGTCATCGGAGCCGCGTTTACCAACGTGGTGAACTCGGTGGTGAAGGGCATGATCAACCCGCTCGTCGGCGCGTTCGGCACCAAAGACCTCGACAAGTACAGCTCGTGCCTCAAGGGGCCGTGCAAGACCGACAAGACGGGCACCGTCATCAGCGGTGTCCCGATCATGTGGGGCACGGTGCTGAGCGCGGTTCTCACGTTCCTGATCACCGCGGCGGTCGTCTACTTCCTGATGGTGCTGCCGATGTCGCGCTACCTGGCGCGGAAGGCGGCCAAGGAGAAGAAGGCGGAGGCGGAGCACGCCGAGGCGGAGGCAGTGGAGGTGGCACTGCTGCGCGAGATCCGCGACGCCCTCGTCTCACAGCGCGGTCCGGGCTCGGGCACCGGCACCGACTCCACGCCGACCGAGCGGTAGCGGTAACCGAGCGAGCGAAGGCCGACGCACAGCTCGCAGGAGGACCGCCCACAGCGAAGCCCACAGGGGAACAGCCCAGCGGGAAGCTCGCAGCTGGGGCCGCAGTGGTCAGCGTCGGCTGTGCGGGGGGTGACAGCCGGAGACGGCGAAGCCGCCCCACCGGCCCGGGTCCTCTAGCGGGCGATGAGACGGCTTCATGTCGGTTTACCCGTGGTGCGGCGGCTTCTCGTCGAGGAAGCGGGCCAGATCGGCGGCCGAGTCGCCGCCGCCCGTGTCCGGAGCCCGCTCACCCCACCCTTGGTCCGTATCGTCCGAGGATCGCTGCGCCAGCGGGTCGTCGAAGATCAGCGCAGGAGCCGGATCGCGCGGTTCAGGGGCGGGGGCGGTGCTCATGCCTCCAGGATACGACCGTTCGGCACCAGGTGGCTGGGAAGGACACCCCGCCTGGAACGCCTCAGGGCGTCGCCGACCCCCCGGTCCGGCGACGCCCCGCTGGTGGCCGCCCACCTCACATAGGCGGCCACCCCCACGGCCGTCCCCCAACGGCCGCTCCGGCAAGGAACTACTGGGTAGCGGCAGAGGACGAAAGGCCCTCGTGCCACCAGTGGTCCCGACCCGGAGTCCATGGCACCGGGAGTCCCACCCGGTGCACGACCAGCACTGCGGACACGTCCGGGCAGCCGGTCAGCGCCCGGTCCAGCGCGGCCTTCAGGCCGTACACCCGCCCATCGCGCAGCAGGCCGTCCGCAGTGACCACGACGCGTGCTCCCGACTCCCTGATCCGTTCACGCAGCGCCCCTACGGGCTCGCCGGACGACACCGACAGACGCGTCGCGTCGAGACGGCCACAGGCGAGTGTGACGACGACCGACTCGGGGACCAGAGGCAGCATGACGGCCACCCGGTCGCCAGGCCGCACACCGAGGCGGGTCAGCGTGGCGGAGGCCCGCCTGGCCTGGTCCAGCAGCTCGGTGTGGGTGAACTCCTCCCCCGGTCCCGGCTCGCTGACCCAGCGCAGGACCACCTGGTCACCGGAGCCACCGGACACGGACCCGGAACCGGGAACGGAGGCGGCGGCTGAGGAGGACGTGGAAGCGGCGATGTCAGGTACGGCGAACATGTGACCAATCGTCGCGGCGGGCGATTGACGTCCGATTAACGATCGCTATACGGCCCATCCCGCCCAGGAACGCCGATCTCCCGTGTTCATGCCGTGACCAGGAGCAGGACGACTGTGACCAGGAGGAGGACGAGGGCTTGCTCCCGGCTCGGCCACGCCCAGCACGTCCGGCCGCGCGAGCACATCACGACAAACTTCGCCGGCGTCTGCACTGGTGCCTGTCCGGGCGTGTGCACCGGTGCCTGTCCGCTCCCGGCGCGCGGGACGGTCTCACCTCTGCTGTGCTGAAACAGAAGCCGACGCGCCCTCCCGCGATGGCTGGACCGCTAGTCAAAGGAGTCCTCACGATGAGTGCTTCCGACCTTCCCGACCCCGTACAGCGCGCTCTCGACGCCGTCTCGGGCGGTGACACGGAGTCATTCCTCGCCTCCTTCGCGACCAACGGCTCGGTCATCGACTGGGGTCGAGAATTCCATGGCCGTGAGGCGATACGAGACTGGAGCGACGCCGAGTTCATCGGGCAGCACGTGACCCTCGACGTGAAGCGATCCCGCAAGGCCGGGAACGTGGCGGCCGTGAACACGGAGGTCGGCGGCGACGGTTTCACCGGGCCGACCGATCTCGTCTTCCTCATCAACGGCGACCGGATAACACGGCTGCGCATCACCGGCTGACGAAGGCCGGGACGGCAGCCGGTGAAGAGGCTGGACGGTGATGAGCACCCACCAGCTCTGACCGCGTGCCCGTACCTACCTCAAGCCCGTCGGCCAGGCAGGGTGAAGGGAGGCACGGGCAGCGAGGGCACGGGCGCGCACGGGAGGTGGGGGGCGGGGGGGGGCAGGGGGTGGGTGGGGGAGGGGGAGCCCCCCAGAGGCGTTGGTCAGCAGAAGGCGCGTGATACCCATGGCTCATGGCTGACGTTGACGCTGAGGCGGCACCCGGCGCATCCGGACCGGGCACTGGTCCGCAGGACGCGCTGACGGATGTCCGGGGGCTGCGAGTCGGCCACGCTCACCGGGTCACTGATGGGTGGCTCACGGGCACCACCGTGGTCCTCGCCCCCGAAGGCGGCGCCGTGGCCGCCGTGGATGTGCGGGGCGGCGGGCCCGGCACGCGCGAGACGGATGCACTCGACCCCCGCAACCTCGTCCAACGCGTCGACGCCATCGTGCTGACCGGCGGCAGCGCCTTCGGCTTGGACGCCGCATCCGGGGTGGCCGCCTGGCTGGAGGAGCACGGCCGGGGGTTCCGGGTCGGCCCTGACCCGGCCCAGGTCGTGCCCGTGGTTCCGGCGGCCGCACTGTTCGACCTCGGGCGAGGTGGCGACTGGCGGGCGCGGCCGGACGCCGCGTTCGGACGGGAGGCGGCCGCGTCGGCGGCCCGTACAGAGGCGGGTGCGGCTGTCGAGCGCGGCAGTGTCGGCGCCGGAGCGGGGGCGGTGGCCGGTGGCATGAAGGGAGGCACCGGCACGGCGAGCACGGTGCTGCCCTCTGGAATCACTGTCGCCGCGCTCGCGGTGGTCAACGCGGCGGGTTCGCCCCTCGACCCTGCGACGGGAGTGCTGTACGGCGAACTCTTCGGGCGGCGGCGCGCCCCAGCACACACCGCCCACCGAAACTCCTCCGACAGCGACAGCGACAGCGACAGCAGCGGTGGCGGAGGAGGGGGCGAGAGCGGGCATGAGAGGGATGACGGGGCAGAAGCCGACCTCGGTGGGGGCGGAGATGCGGACGGCCGTCCGCGCTTTCCGACAGCCGAGCGGCATGCGGAGGCTCAGCGTCGGCTGCGCGAGGCGCAGGCCGAGTCAGAGCGGCGCTCCGTCGCGTCGGTGCGCCCACCGCTGAACACCACGCTCGCCGTCGTCGCCACCGACGCGGTTCTCGACCGTGCCCAGGCGCAGAAGCTGGCAGGCACGGCGCACGACGGGCTGGCACGCGCCGTACGGCCCGTACATCTGCTGTCCGACGGAGACACGGTGTTCGCGCTGGCCACCGGCGAACTCCCGCTCGTTCCGGTGATCTCGTCAGACGCCGCAGAAGAGACGGACCCGGTCTTCGGGGTGCATCAGGCGGCGGGGGCGCTGAACGACCTGCTGGCCGCCGGGGCCGATGTCCTGACGCGAGCTGTGGTCGACGCCGTACTGGCGGCCGAAGGCGTGGATGGCCCTGGTGGTGTTTTCCCCGCCCATCGCGACCTGTACTGAGCCGCTGAGCCCGGACATACGCCGCACACCCGTCTGTGCGTGCGTTTGGCCCCAGCCGCACCACCCCGACAGCCCGCACCATCCGTACCACCGACAGCACACCGCATCACCACAATCCCACCAGCACCAGCACCAGCACCAGCACCAGCACCCGACCGCAGTCGCGCGCCGCATCCTGGCCGCACAAAAAAACAGGACCCCGGTGCGGGGGGGATGCACCGGGGCCCTGGCCAAGGGGGTCACTGCGCGTAGCTACGCGCAGGACGAGCGACACCAGACGGATTCCGGGTGTCGGGTGTCAATCAACCGACAAGCGATACAGCACCCAAGCGATACAACACCGCGATCACGGCCAGATCACCCACGAAGCGTCTCGCCATGTGGCGCGTCGCTTACGCCGACGCCGACGCCGACGCCGTCGCTTACGCGGCCGCGTCGAAGCCCGTGTCGCGGGCCATCTTCTTCAGTTCCAGCAAGGCGTGCTTCTCGATCTGCCGGATGCGCTCGCGCGTGAGGCCGTGCTGCTTGCCGACCTCAGTGAGCGTACGCTCCCTGCCGTCCTCGATGCCGTAACGCGCCTTGATGATCGACGCGGTGCGTTCATCCAGCCGGCTGATGAGGTCTTCCAGCCCCTCGCGGCGCAGCATCACCAGCACGGACTGCTCGGGCGACTCAGCGGACGTGTCCTCCAGCAGGTCGCCGAACTGGGTCTCACCCGCGTCGTCCACCGACATGTTCAGGCTCACCGGGTCGCGTGCCCAGTCCAAGACATCGGCTACGCGCTCGGGAGTCGAGCCAAGCTCGGCGGCGACCTCGACGTGCTCCGGCTCGCGGCCGTTCTCACGGTTGAACTCGCGCTGCACCCGTCGGATACGGCCCAGTTCCTCCACGAGGTGGACGGGGAGCCGGATCGTGCGGGACTGGTCGGCTATGGAGCGCGTGATGGCCTGCCGAATCCACCAGGTCGCGTACGTCGAGAACTTGAAGCCCTTGGCGTAGTCGAACTTCTCCACGGCACGCACCAAGCCCGCGTTGCCCTCCTGGATCAGGTCGAGGAGAGGCAGACCGCTGCGCGGGTACCTACGGGCGACCGCGACGACCAGACGCAGGTTGGAGCGGATGAAGACGTCCTTGGCGCGGGCGCTCTCAGCGGCTATCGCCTCCAGCTCGGCGCGGGTCGCGCCTGCCGCTTCGGTGTCTGTGACCTCGCCGTCGAGGATCTTCTGGGCGTACACGCCCGCCTCGATGGTCTGGGACAGCTCAACTTCCTTCGCCGCGTCGAGCAGCGGTGTACGCGCGATCTCGTCGAGGTACATGCCGACCAGGTCGCGGTCGGCGATCTCCCCGCCTACGGCGCGAACACTGCTTGCCCCGCCAGAGCCCTTATCGGTGGCCTGACGACGGGCGACGGCACGGGTTGCCATGCGTGCTCCCTTGCGATGAGTGGGTCGCGGGATAGTGCGGTCAGGGACCTTGCAAGTACCCCATCCGCTGGATACAACGACTGGAATCCGGACAGAATTCCCGCGGCGCGCGTCGTTTTCCTGATCATGCAGTACCCTGTCCCGCCGCAAGGGAGGCCACATGCCAGTGAGTCATCGGGAAGTGCAGGTCAGGCCGGGTGTCGAGGGTGACCTCGCGGACCTTACTGAGATTTACAACCACTATGTCCGCGAGACGACCATCACTTTTGACGTCGAGCCGTTCACTCCTGAACAACGCCGTCCGTGGCTGCGTTCCCACCCTGTAGACGGCGTACACCGCCTTCTGGTTGCTCAGGAGAGTGACGGGGCGGGCCACGAACCGGCCCCGCGCGGCCCGGCAGGGCCCCGCCCGGCAGGCCCCACAAGGCCGCCCGGCCCGGGCAGGCCGGCGGTCCAGGCGGCCGCCGCACGGCACGGCGCACGATCGGCCCGTACGGGGCGGATTCTCGGCTACGCGACCAGCAGCCCCTTCCGGCCGAAGCCCGCGTACAGCACATCCGTCGAGGTCAGCGTCTACTGCGCGCCGCACGCCACCGGGCGCGGCACCGGCACACTCCTCTACAAGGCCCTTTTCGAGGCGCTGGCCGACGAGGCCGCCCGGAATGACTCGGTGCATCGCGCGTACGCCGGGATCGCTTTGCCGAACGCCGCCTCGGAACGGCTGCACACCCACTTCGGCTTCGCGCACATCGGGACGCATCACGAGGTGGGCCGGAAGTTCGGCCGCTACTGGGATGTGGCCTGGTACGAGAAGGCGCTGTGAGCGCCCGGCCGGCAGGCGCCGGGCGGGGAACCGTGACCAGCGGGCCCGCGGGCCGCTGACGAGCCCCGAGCGGACGCGGCGAGCCGCCCCACCGCGCCCCTGACGGGCGCCGCGAGCCGCCTACCGCGCATCAGCGCCCCTCAGCGCGCCCTCAGCCCTGAGCACCAAGCGCTGGCGCTCGCCTTCCCGCCGACGCGTCGCGTCTCAGCCGAACTGCACCGACCGCTTCGCCAGTCCCATCCAGAAGCCGTCGATCACGCTCTGCTGGCTGCCCATGTCCCCTGCCGCGTCCGCCGCGCCCAGCGTCACGAAAAGCGGAGCAAAATGCTCCGTACGCGGGTGGGCCAACCGTCCGGCCGGGGCCTTATGGGTGAAGTCGAGCAGAGCGTCCACATCCTGGGCGTCCAGAGCGCTCCTCCCCCAGTCGTCGAACTCCGCCGACCAGCCGGGCGGGCCCGATCCCGTGTCACGGAGCGCCGCGAGATTGTGGGTGAAGAAGCCGCTCCCGACGATCAGCACGCCCTCGTCCCGCAACGGAGCCAGCTTGCGGCCGATGTCCATGAGCCGCGCCGGGTCGAGGGTCGGCATGGACATCTGGAGGACCGGGATGTCGGCGGCGGGGTACATCTCGACCAGGGGTACGTACGCGCCGTGGTCGAGTCCCCGGTCAGGGATGTCCCGCACCGGCGTTCCGGCGGCGCGCAGTGTCTTCCGTACACGTTCCGCGAGAGCTGGGGCGCCTGGCGCGGCGTACCGCACGCGGTAGTAGTGCTCCGGGAAGCCCCAGAAGTCGTAGACGAGGGGCACGGTCTCGGTGGCGCTCAGGGCGAGCGGGGCCTCTTCCCAGTGTGCGGAGATCATCAAAACGGCCTGCGGGCGCGGCAGTTTGTTGGACCATGCACTGAGTTGGCTGGGCCAGACCGGGTCGTCGGCGAGTGGCGGCGCGCCATGGCTGAGATAGAGGGCAGGCATGCGAGGCATGGCGACTCCACAAGAAAGTACTTGAATGCTCAAGCTAACTCTAACTGTAACCGCCACTTATTTAGTTTTCAATAAGAACCCCGAGTGAAACAGTGGATGCCATGACGACCGGACCACAGGACGAGCCGCGCTGGCTCACCGACGAGGAGCAGCACACCTGGCAGGCGTACATGCAGGCCGCGACCCTCCTTGAGGACTACCTCGATCGCCAGCTCCAGCGCGACGCGGGAATGCCGCACACCTACTACGCCCTCCTCGTGCTGCTTGAACGCGCGCCCAGACGCCAGCTGCGGATGACGGAGCTGGCGCGGAACGCGAAGATCACCCGGTCCCGTCTCTCGCACGCCATCGCCCGGCTGGAGAAGTACGGATGGGTGCGCCGCGAGGACTGCCACTCCGACAAGCGCGGCCAGAACGCGGTTCTCACGGACGAGGGGTACGAGGTGCTGAAGCGATCCGCGCCGGGCCACGTCTCAGCGGTACGCGCGGCCATCTTCGACCGGCTGTCCGCGGAACAGGTCACCCAGCTCGGCGAGATCTGCGGAACGATCGCCCAGGCACTGCAACCGGACTGCGGCGACGCGGACCTTCCCTGGCTGCGCTGAGAGAGCGCGGTCGGCGTCGCGGGCGGAACCGGAAGCACGGAGCGCCGGAGCACGCGAGCAAGGGCAGGAAGCGGGAAGCGGGAAGCAAGAAACAGGCAGGAAGCCGGCGGCGGGCAGCAAGAAACGGGCAGCAAGGAGCAGGAAAGACTCAGGGCCCCCGCTGGCAACGGGGGCCCTGAGTCATGCTTCTGGTTCTGCTTCTGGTTCTGCTTCCGCGCACGCTCCGTGGCACGTCAGCTCATGCGATCCGGCTTCCGTTCCGTTCTTCACTCACTCTCCCTCTCGCCAGGCCGGCCGAACAGCCGGCCTGGCGGTAGCGAGGTGGCTCAGTGCGCCATCACAGGAACCGGAACCTCGTCCTCCGCACCATCACCGGAGGCCGCCGCGGAGTGACCGCTCTGCGGGCCGGTGTTGATGAAGGTGAAGGCGATGCCCGCCGCGACGACGAGGATGACCACGGCCCAGGTGATGGCGGTCGTGTAGCCGTTCACCAGCGCGTCCAGCTTCAGAGCCTGCAGAGACTCCGCTCCGGCCGCGTGGTCCTTGACGTACGCCGTGGTGGCGCTGGCCGCGATGGTGTTCAGCAGCGCCGTACCGATGGCGCCGCCGACCTGCTGCGAGGTGTTGACCATCGCGGAGGCGACACCCGCGTCGCGCGGCTGGACGCCGTGCGTGGCAAGGCTCATGGCGGGCATGAACGCCGTGCCCATGCCGAGGCCGAGCAGCAGCATCGCGGGCAGGATCAGGCCGACGTAGGAGGTGTCCGTGTCGAGCTGGGTGAGCAGCCCCATGCCGAGGGCGGCGGTCAGGAAGCCGGGACCCATGAGCAGGCGGGGCGGAACGCGCGTCATCAGACGAGCGCCGATCTGCGTCGATCCGGTGATCATGGTGGCGATCATCGGGAGGAAGGCCAGACCGGTGGTGACCGGGCTGTAGTCCTTCACGATCTGCAGGTAGTACGTGAGGAAGAGGAACAGGCCGAACATGCCGATCACGGCGAGACCGAGCGACATGTAGACGCCGGCGCGGTTCCGTTCGGTGAGGACACGGAGGGGCAGCAGCGGGTTCTTGACCCGGGCCTCGACCGCGACGAACGCGGCCAGCAGCACGACGGCGGTGATGAACAGGCCGATCGTGGCGCCCGCGGTCCAGCCGTCTTCCTCGGCACGCGTGAAGGCGTACACCAGGGCGACCAGACCGGTGGTGGCCAGGACGACGCCGGGGATGTCGAGCTTCGACGGGTTACGGCTCTCCGAGGGCTCGCGGATCACGAGGATCGCACCGGCCACGGCGACGATGGCGAACGGGATGTTCACGTAGAAGGTCCAGCGCCAGTCCATGTACTCGGTGAGCACGCCACCGAGGATCAGGCCGACGGCGCCGCCACCACCGGCGATGGCACCGAAGACGCCGAACGCCTTCGCCCGCTCCTTGGCGTCGGTGAACATCACCGCGAGCAGCGACAGTGCGGCCGGGGCGAGCAGCGCGCCGAACACACCCTGCAGGGCGCGGGCGCCGAGCAGCATGCCGGTGTTGACCGCCGCACCGCCGATCGCGGACGCGGCCGCGAAACCGAGCAGGCCGATGATGAAGGTCTGCCTGCGTCCCCACAGGTCGGCTAGGCGGCCGCCGAAGAGCAGCAGGCCACCGAAGGCGAGGGCGTAGGCGGTGATGACCCACTGCTTGTTGCCCTCGGAAATGTGGAGGGATTCCTGAGCCGAGGGCAGAGCGATGTTCACGATGGTCGCGTCGAGAACGACCATCAGCTGGGCGAGGGCGATGAATATCAGCGCTTTCCAGCGCCTGGGGTCGACGTGCTGAGCCGTTTCTGGCATGGGTGGGCCTACCTAGCGTGCGGAGAGTGAAAAAATGGGACGTGGCGAGCCGGTTACGCGTGAGGCACCCGCGGCCGCGAAACTGGGGGAGGTGCGGCGGGGCGGCGGTTCAGGTCTCTCAGTTCTGTCGTTCTGTCAGTCCTTGGGGCGCAGGTCCTCCAGAGTCGCGGCGCAGCCGGGAAGTTCGGAGCGGGCGGGGGTCCCGAGGCCGTCCATGAACAACTGGAGGTGCCGGTGCACGAACCGTTCGAAGTTCATGCAGCCTGCTCCAGGTTCCGTTCCGTGGGCGCCCCAGCCGGGCAGCGGTCGTGTGAGTTGAGTGACTGCGACCATCAGGTCACCGGCGTCGATGTCGGTGCGGAGCTGGCCGGTCTCGCGCGCGGCGTTCATCAGCGACTCGATGCAGCGGTCGAGACGGTCACGTGCGGCGAGCAAGTCAGGGTGTTCCTTGTCAGCGGTATGGGAAATCAGCGGACACAGCGCGCCGATCCGCTCGTCGGCCGCCGCGTGGACGAAGCGCCGCAGCGCCTGGAAAGCATCCGGCTCCTCGGTCTGAGCGGACTCCGCCTGCTCGGCGATGCGGTCCATGACGGAGAGCGTGACGTGGTGGATCAGCTCACGGCGGTCCGCGAAGTGCCGGTAGAGCGTGGCATTTCCGACCCCAGCCCGTCGAGCGATTTCATCGAGGGGGACCTCCGCCCCGTACTCGACGAGTACTTCCCGCGCCGCCGCGATGATCCGCTCCCGATTGCGCAGCGCGTCAGCGCGCAGTCGCGGCTGCGAATGCCTCACGTGGCTGGTGGTGGTCACGACCGCTCTCCTTCCCGGTTCCGGGCTGGCCCGCGTCGTTCCGGGGACCGAGTCCCCGTTTGGCCAGTCACCGGTTAAACGGGGACCCCCTCCCCGGATATTTCCTGTAACGCCTGTGACCCGCAGCACAGTGGTTTAGGTGGCGTGAGGCAGGGATTGAGGGGCCAGCGAAGAGGGGTGCCAGGGGTATGAACAGGGACGTATCGCCGAGAACGGATGGCGAATGGCGGATGGCGGATGGCGGGCTGCGAAGAAACCGCCTGTGCCGGACCGGTCCGCACGCCAGAGGGAGCGAGTCCGCGTAACCTCCTCCCCCACGGCGCGAGGGAACCGGGCGCAACCGGGCACACACACGGAGCACGGGTACGCGCACAGGCACGCGCACAGGCACGCGCACAGGGGCGAGTTCGCCCGCGGCATGAGTCGCGACGCCGGGCCGAGGTGACGTAAACCAGTCCCCGCCGGGATGGCACTCGACCGGCCCACAGGTTTCGCGCGTACGGGCGCACACCGCGCGCGGTCGTCACCGTATCGCCGGAAGGTGAGGGCACAGCGCAGCCCACGCACCCCGCCGTGGCTGCCCTGGCCACGGAGGCGACCGGCATGCGGAATCACCGGCCCAGCGAAAACGGCCCGGGGGCGAACGGCCCCGAAGAGAACGTCCCCCGCACGGACAGCCCGAACATCCCCCGCACGGAAAGCCCGCAGACGCACAACCCGCATCCTCGCGCCAAGCGCGGCGCCCGCACCCGGACCCCCGCGTCCCCGAGCGCCTCTACGGACGAGCCCGGCCACATACGCACGGGCGCGGGCGCGGAGACGGACGTAGGTACCGGCGCGGAGACGGACGTAGGTACCGGCGCGAAGACGGATACGAGCAGGGAAACGGACACGGGCAGGCGAACGGACCCCGATACCGGCCCCAGCACCCGCCGCAGCACGGACACCAGCCCTGACACGGAGACGGCAACAGACGAGGAAGCAGGCGCGGGAACGCCCGTCCCCCTATCCACTGCCATCCCCATATCCACCCCCGTCTCTCCATCCCCACCCCCATCCCCATCCCCATCCACCGGCGGCGATACGACTGAGTCCGCCCCCGCCGCACCCGCCCCCGCCACCGGCTCCGGCCCCGCCGCACCGGCCTCGGCCACCAAGTCCACTCCCGGGCACATACGCACCGACACCAACCGCCGGCGGCGCATCGCCCTCATCACGGCGGCCGCGTTCGCCGCCGCACTGCCGGCGGCTTCCTCCCTCGTCTCCGCCCTGTCCTCCACTTCCGGGGCGAGCCCTCCCGCCCATCCGCCGCTGCCTCCCGCAGCCGACGTGTCCCCGCGCAACCCGGTCTCGCCGGGGGTGACTGATCCGCACGCGCCAGGAACGGGAACGGAAAAGGACGCCGACTCGGACGCGCGAGCGGACGACGGGACGGACGGCGGGACGGACGGCGAAGACCGGGCCGCGAGAGAGGCCACGTCGGAGCGCGACGCCGGGCCCGGCACGAAGCGCGGGGCGGAGGCGGGGACACGGGGGCGGGCCGGGGACGCCGCGAAGGCCGCCGGGTTGCCCTGCGCCATTCCTCCAGGGCATGGCACGCAGATGTCGGAGGGCATCCCTACGAAGGGGGCGTTCAGCCGCAGTACCGGCAAGGTACGCGCTCTCACCCTCATGATCGACTTTCCGGGCACCTCTGGTGAGGGCACGGCTCTGCAGCGGTTCAAGGAGTTCTTCCCCCAGACGACGCGCTGGTTCGCGCGTAGCTCGTACGGGCGGCTCGACTACCGCCCCACGGCCCCTGTTCGCCACTGGCTGCGCATGCCGAGCTCGTTCAGCTCGTACGGCATCGAGCGCGGCAGCCCCTACGAGCCGGGGTACAGGAAGCTGCTGAAGGACGTCGTGTCGGTCGCGGACTCACGGGTGAACTTCAGCAAGTACGACCTGGTCAACGTGCTGGTGACACCCAACGCGGGGCCGCCCGCCGCACAGACGGTCCTGTCGGTGACGTTCGCGAACAACGAGGAGGCGCTACGTGCCGACGGAGTGCGGCTGTCCAACGTCTCGTTCGTCTACAGCAGACAGGACGACGGCTCCGGCATGTTGAGCGAGACCGGCTACCGCGTACTGCCGCACGAGAACAACCACGCCTTCGGGCTCCCTGATCTCTACACCCAGTCCGGTGCGGACCGCGCGGGGCACTGGGACCTGATGTCGGAGGACTGGGGAGCCAGCAACGACGTGCTGGCCTGGCACAAGTGGAAGCTGGGCTGGCTGGGCGCGCGGCAGATCGACTGCGCCGCCGACAACGCCAAGGCAACCCGCCAGCCTGGCACGTCCACCCACAAACTCAGCCCGCTCGCCCGCTCCGGGGGCACCAAGCTGGCCTTCCTGCCGGTGACGGACGGTGGTGGCTACGCCGTCGAAGCCCGTACGAACGAGGGCAACGACGCCGCCGTGTGCAAGCCGGGCGCCCTGATCTACTGGGTGGACACCAGCAAGGACTCGGGCCAGGGGCCGGTAACGGTGGTGGACAGCACCCCGGCGAACGGCGAAGGCAACGCGCCGTCCACGGTCGGCGCCCGCGGCTGCACCCGCAAGCCGAACGTGCACGCCGAGCTGAGCGATGCGACGTTCGCCCCCGGGCAGTCGTTCACGACCACCCGGAACGGCGTGCGCGTCACCATCGCCGTCACCGGTCGCGACGGGCACGGTGACTACGACGTGAAGATCACTCGTCGCACCAGTGGCGGCGGCCGAGACTGATGATCCGCAGCTGCTTGCGCGCGGTCTCGGCGATCCGCCGCTCGGCCTCCGCCGCTTCCCATTCGGCTGCGACGCGCTCGCTCGCGGCGGCCAGTCCCTGACCGTCGCCCTGCGCACCCCCGCTTTCCGCACCGTCACCGGTTTCCGTACGGTCAGGAGCCGCCTCAAGGAACGCGGCGGCGGTCATCACCATGTGGTCGACGTACAGCTCGGCGAGCATCCGGATGTCCTCCGCGCTCCAGCCGTCGGCCTGCAACTGCACACCGAACGCGGCCGCGACCTCGTCGGCGAAGCGGCCCAGCTCAGCGGCGATGGCTTCCCGGACCGGCCGTACGCCCCCGTGGCGTTCGCGGGCGATGAAACGGACATGGGCGGGGTGGTTACGGACGTGCCGCGCGACGGCCTCGACCGTGCCACCGATCCGCTCCTCGTCGTCGTGCTGCTCGGCGAGTATGGCCCGGATCATCACGTGCAGGCTGCCCAGGGACTCCTCCACCAGCGCGACTCCGAGATCGGCCATGTCGCGAAAGTGCCGGTAGAAGGCGGCAGGCGCCACGCCGACCAGACGCGTGACCTCCCGAAGCCCCAGGCTGCTCAGACTCTGCTCCTCCAGCAGCCGCAGCCCCGCGTCCAGGAGCGCTTTCCGGGTTTTCTGCTTCTGGGCCTGCCTGACCCCGACGGTGTGACTCATATCATTCAGTAAACAACTGTTCTCCCACTTTGGCCAGCGTAGACTGAACTCAGTGAACAGTTGTCACTCCAACTGTTCACCCAAACTGCATCGGAGCCGTGTTCGCGGGTACACCGAAAACCGTGACCGCGGATCTGGACCACAGATCACCCACCTTGATCGCGACCAGATTCACGAACAGGACACAGACCGCCCGGCTGACGAAACAAGACACACATCACCGGTTCGCAGACAAGGCCCGCCACCGGATTCACGGACCAGCGCAACCGCATGACCGGGCTGGCGAACCAGACCCACGGACGTAGATCACGAACATGGATCGAACGGGCCGAAACCTCAGCACCTGACGCACCAAGAACCGACCGCACAAAAGCCCGATCGCACAACGTGATCGCGGACCCGATCATCCACCCGCAACCGATCCGCCGAGAAAGGTCAGACATGCTCCTCCTCGTCGCACTCTTCCTCTTGATGAGCGTCGTGGTCGGCGCGGCAGCGCACACCTCGCTGCCTGTCTTCCTCGCCGCGGCGGCCGTCATCGGCGGCTGGCTCATCATCTTCTTCATCCGTGAGCACCTGGCGCGCACCAAGCAGCACACGACACACCACTGAGGCGCGCCGCCGACACACCCATCCGTCCGCGTTCCCACCAGGAACCACCGACCTGAACCACCCCACCAGCGAAGGGAGTTCCCCCGTGAGCGCCGTAACCCGGGACCGTACGACAGCCGACACGGCCCCCGAGACACACACCAACCCGGCCCAGCACTCCACCACCACCGAACAGCCCACCCGCACGCCGAAGCCCGCCATCAAGGCCGCTACGGACACAGCCAACCCGACCCGCACCCAAAACACCGCTAATACCACAGGAACCACAAAAGCCACGGACCGCGCGAACACCACTGACACCACGGGGCCGGCAGGCTCGGCGGGTTCGGCGGGAACCTCAGGTCCGACCGACACCCCGCGCACGAAGCGGAAGCCGCGCGACCGCGTCCGCGACGCCGACGGCATGGCTGTCGCCGCCTTCGTCCTGGGCCTGATGGGCCTGCTGGTCTTCAACGTGGTCTTCGGCCCGTGCGCGATCGTTCTGGCCGCCCTGGCCCTGATCCGAGGCACCCAACGCCGCGGCCGCGCCCTGCTCGGACTCACACTCGGCGTAGCCGACCTGGTCGTACTGATCTCCCTGATCACCGCAAACGACACGGTCACCTGGCAATTCGGCGGCTGACCCCAGTCTCATCACCGCAGCCATCTCCAGCGCGACCGAGCGCGGGCCTCTAACGGGCCCAGAAGCGATGACCGCCAGAGCCCCCACCCCGAGCCCAGCGCCCCCACCACCCGGCACCCGCACTGCCGCTCCGGCCCTTGACCCAGCCCCGGCTCGCCTCTCCCCTGGCACCGGGCCACCCACAGCTCCACCACCCGCCTCACCCGTCCTGCCCCGGACCGGCGTCCGCTACGCTGTGCACGGGTCACTTCCCGCCTCCGTAGCTCAGGGGATAGAGCACCGCTCTCCTAAAGCGGGTGTCGCAGGTTCGAATCCTGCCGGGGGCACCATGCCTGACCAGGCATAACAAGGTAAGAAGCCCCCTCGGAGATCGCTCCGAGGGGGCTTTTTCGTGGCCCGGGGGACAGGCGGGGGACAAAGCGCGGTCAGGCTGCGTCCGGGGCCCCGCTCCGGGGGACGGAGGACACCAGGCGCAGCTGCCCCCTGCGGGAGGGCTGGCTGACCTGCGGCTCCTCCGGGGTCTGATGCTCCCCCTCTTGTTCCTGCTTCTCCGGGATCTGCTGCCGCTCGCCCTCGTCTCCTGGGGCAGGAGCAGCCGCTGCGACGGGGGTTGCATCTGTCTCGGTGGCTGGTGGCTCTGCGTCGGTGGGCTTTTCGATGCCGTTGCGGCGCGGCACGAGGTCGAGGGGGGCGTTGGCTGAGGCCTGCTCGAACTGGGGCATCAGGCTCGTGTAGGTGTCGGCGGTGAGCTGGTAGCTGCTGTGGCCGAGCAGGGCCTGGATGGCCTTCATGGAGAGGCTGGCGGCGAGGCTGAGGGATGCGGCGCAGTGGCGCAGGTCGTGGAGGCGGATCGGGGGTAGGCCGAGTCGTGTGATGAAGCGGTCCAAGGCCTGGGAGACGTTCTTGGGGTGGTGAGGTCGGCCGTCGGGCTGGGTGAAGACCTTGCCGGAGTCGGTATACGGGTGGTCGTAAGCCTTCAGGGCCTGGCGTTGTTCTGCCGTGTCCCTTTAGGGGTCCTTGCAGAACGATCTCGTTGTGGCACGGTTGGGATGGAAGTGATTCCGTGCTTTGTGAGGTGTGGCCATG